>NZ_BAAAUT010000067.1:0-35416 GCF_039534085.1 Planomonospora alba | reverse complement strand
GCGGTGGTGGTTTCCGGGATCGGGACGACCGCGGTGGTGAGCGTCGTCCGTACGGCGACCGTGAGGGCGGTTCCCGCACCCGTTACGGCCGCGACGAGCAGGGCGACCGTGGCGAGACTCCGGCGCGGCAGCGAGAGGAACTGCCCCCGCTCGCCCCGGACATCACCGCCGACGAGCTCGACAAGGAGATCCGGGAGGAGCTGCGCTCGCTCCCGCTCGACCTCGCCGATCTGATCTCCCGCCACCTGGTGGCGGCCGAGCGGGCCCTGGAGGAGGAGAACCCCGAGCAGGCCTACGAGCACACGAAGGTCGCCCGCCGTTTCGCCGCCCGGATCGGTGTGATCCGTGAGGCGGTCGGGATCGCGGCCTACCGGGCCGGGCACTTCGCCGAGGCGCTGAGCGACCTGCGAGCGGCTCGCCGGATGACGGGTTCCGAGGCGTTCCTCCCGGTCATGGCCGACTGCGAGCGCGGTCTCGGCCGTCCGGAGCGCGCCCTCGACCTGGCCCGGTCCAAGGAGGCCGAGCGCCTCGACCGGGCGGGGCGGATCGAGATGGCGATCGTGGAGTCCGGTGCCCGCCGGGACCTCGGCCAGAAGGACGCCGCGGTCATCACCCTCCAGCGGCTGTCCGAGCTGCGTGACGACCGTCCCTACCCGTGGTCGGCGCGGCTGGCCTACGCCTACGCGGACGCGCTGGCCGACGCGGGCCATGAGAGTGCCGCCACCGAGTGGTTCGGTCGTGCGATGGCCTTCGACGAGGACGGCGAGACCGACGCCGCCGAGCGCTACGCCGTGCTGACCGGTGCCGTCATCGAGGACCTGGAAGAGGACTTCGAGGACTCCGGAGAGGACGGGACCGGTGAGGCCGAGGTCGCCGGGGAGTCCGCCGCCGTCCAGGACGCCGAGCCGGAGGGTTTCGCCGTCCTGGACGAGGAGATCGAAGACGAGGTCGACCTCGACGAGGAGGACGAGCGCGTCATCGGCGAGATCGCGCAGCAGGAGCCCGCGGCGGTCGAGGAGAAGGCGGCCGAGGAGGGCGACGCCGCCGGGACCGCCGGGCAGGACGCCGTGAAGAGCGGGACCGGTGTCGGCCCGGCCTTCATCGAGCCCGACTTCGGCGACGTCCTGGACGATCGGGCCGGGGACGAGGAGAACGAGGACAAGGAGAAGTGACCCGTGCCCGGTCCCGGGAGGAGCGGACGCTTCTCCCGGGACCGGACTCCGCTCCGCCGTACCCGGGCGCCGTCGATCCGCGGCGGTCCGGCGCGGGACCGCTCAGGGCCGGACCCGATCCAGCCAGTGCATGATCCCCGCGACGTTGGACGGGGCTCCACTGAGCAACTCGAACTGCTCGGCGGTCGCGTCGTCGGCCTCCAGCGCCGCGTAGCGTTCCCGGGTGCGCTCCCTGACCATGGCCACGGCGTGGTCCAGGTCCATGCCCTCGGCGTGGGCCTGCCGGGTCAGGTCGACCCAGATGCGCAGTTCCTCCGCCGAGCGTTCCAAGGTCCCGGCCACGTCCGTGACCGGTCCGTAGTGGCTGAACAGCAACCGCTGCGGGCCCAGGGCCTCGAACAGCGCGATCGAATCCAGAGCGGTCCGCAGATCGAAGTCCGGCGGCGGGGTGGCGGGGCGGAGGTCCCCGGTCTGCGGGAGATAGACGCCCGCCGCGTCCCCGACGTAGAGGTCTCCGGTGTGCGAGTCGATCAGCCCCACGTGGTGCTTGGCGTGGCCGGGGGAGTAGTGGCTCCTCAGCGTGCGCCCGCCGCCGAGATCGACGGACCCGGTGTCGCCGAGCGCGCGGATGCGCGAGGCCTCGGTGGCGGACAGCTCGCCGAACAGGGTGTCCAGCTTGTCGCCCCAGACCATCCGCGCGCTGGCCATGAGCCGTGACGGGTCCGCGAGGTGCCGCGCGCCTTTCTCGTGCACCACGATCTCCGCCTCGGGGAAGAACTCCGCGATGTCCCCGACCCCGCCGGCGTGGTCGAGGTGGATGTGCGTGACGACGACCGTGGCGAGGTCGCGGGGGCCGACGCCCAGTGTGTTCAGCGCGTCCCTGACCACCGGGGCGGAGGTGGAGGTCCCCGTCTCCACCAGGCAGGGGCGGTCCCCCAGGATCAGATAGCCCGCCGTGATGCCGGGGTATCCCGCCATCCGCGTGTCGATCTCATAGACGTCTCCGCCAAGGTCGGTGATGTTGTCCACAGGCCACCTCAGAACTGGAACCGGCGTCCCCAGAACGGCGTTCGCGCCGTCCCGGCACAGCTCACATCGTAGAGAGTCGTCTCCGAACGGCGGAGACCGAAGGAGGGGCCGATGGATCGCAACGAGGTCGCCCTGGTGGGGCGCCTGCCCGAGCCCGTGCAGATCAAGTCGTCGCGGAGCGGCACCGGGTTCGCCGTCTGGCGATTGATCGTCCGGCGGCAGCAGCGGGGACGAGGCGCCCGGGTGGACACCATCCCGTGCGTCTCGTTCGAGCCCGGCGTCGTCGAGAGCGCGCTGGCCTGGCTCCCCGACGACATGATCGAGGTGGTGGGGTCCCTGCGCCGGCGCTGGTGGGGAGGGAAGGAGGCCAAGTCGTCCGGGTACGAGGTCGAGGTCCGCTCGGCGGAATCGCTCGGACAGCAGGCCGCTACCGTCCCCGCCGGGGGAGGAGGGGACGCCTGCGCGCCGACCGCCCGGGGGACGGTCCAGCCTCCGCTCCGGCGCTCCCGTCCGTCCACCGGGCCCGCCGCGCGGGACCCGGCGGGGGGAGACCCGGGGGAGGACGGCTCACCCGGACCGCGGGGGAGCGCTCCCCTCATCCCGGCGGGCCCTGCGGGGAGCGCTCCTCTCCGGCCGGCTCCCGGCCGGGTCAGCCGAGGGTGAGCAGGCGCAGCACCAGGCCGGTGCGGGGCTTGGGGCCGAAGGAGGTCGACTTGCGGGGCACCCGCTCGCCCTGCGCGGCGACGGCGAGCACGTCGTCGACCGAGAGCGGGTTCAGCAGTACGGCGGTGCCTCCGCATTCGCGGGCGAGCCGTACCGCGGCCTCGGGGTCGTGGTGCACGATGCGCACCGAGCGCTCGTCGTCGTGCGTCCCCCAGACCTTCGGCAGCAGGAACTCCGCGAGGATCGAGGTGTTCAGCGCCCGCCAGCGGACGGAGCGGTCCGCGGGCATGGCGTGCTCGAGCTGGCAGGGGTCGGGGTCGGTCAGCAGGTGCGCCGACCCCCCGTCGGCCAGGAGGAAGGCCGGTCCGGTGGCCTTCTCCAGCGCGGCGAGGCCGTCGGCCAGATCCGCGTGCTCCTGCACCTGCCAGGATCCGCGCGCCCGCGCCACGGCCTCGTCGAGGGGCAGGTCCGGGACGACCCGGTGGATGGCCTTCAGATCCGGGGGGTAGGCGTCGACGTCCACCAGGAGGGCCAGCCCGAAGTCCCACGGCCCGGGTTCGG
The DNA here is from genome assembly GCF_039534085.1 of Planomonospora alba. Classification (NCBI taxonomy): domain Bacteria; kingdom Bacillati; phylum Actinomycetota; class Actinomycetes; order Streptosporangiales; family Streptosporangiaceae; genus Planomonospora; species Planomonospora alba. The sequence continues at coordinate 31,991 of NZ_BAAAUT010000067.1, read as the reverse complement.
CGGTGCCGCCGTCCGGCCCGGCCGCGCGGTGTTCCTCCTGCAGGGCCCGGTAGGTGGCGTAGCGGTGGTGGCCGTCGGCGATGAGGGCGCTGCGGGTGCGCAGGTCGGTGTCGACGACGGAGAGCTCGGCGGGGTCGGTGAGGGCCCACAGCCGGTGCCGGATCCCGTCCCGGGTCCCGGCCTCCACCAGCGGCGGGCGGGTGGCGGCGACCTCGTCGACGAGACGGGTGGCGGCACCGCCCCGGCCCTCGTAGAGCAGGAAGATGGGCTCCAGGTTGGCCTCGGTCGTGCGCATCAGCGCGAGGCGGTCGGCAACCGGGCCCGGCATGACGTCCTCGTGCGGCAGGATCACCCCCTGCTCCGGGGAGGCCAGGCCCACGTCGCCGATGAGCCCGCGCTGGAGCACTCCCGCTCCGGCCTGCTCGTAGACGTACACCGCGGGGACCTCGTCGGTGACCAGTACCCCCGAGGAGAGCCAGGAGCGCAGGATCTCGCGGGCCTCGGCGTACCGGTGGCGGTCGGCGCCGGGAAGGATGAGCCGGACGACGTTGTTGGGATGGGAGTCGAGCAGGTCTCGCACGTCGTTGTCTGCGATGAGGTCGTAGGGCGGCGAGGTCACCTCGGCCAGATCGTCGACCGCGAAGCGCACCCCGTGGAACGGGCGGAGCACCAGTCCGTCAGGTACCGGCAGTTCAAGATTGGCCATAGTGGGCATGCTGCCATAAGGCCTGAAACGTCCGGATGTCGCCCTGTGTGTGGTGGTGCCTGGTCCGTCAGGGAAATCGGTCAGATCTGCCGTCTGTCGATGAAGGAGGCCTTGGCAATGGTCGGAAGAGGCGATCCCTCTGATTTCTCTGACTTCGAGTTCGACCCCGGGACCGGCGCGCCGACGGGAACCGTCTACGACTGGTTCCAGCGGGGGATGAAGCTGCTGTCCGAGGGGAGTCCCGCCGCCGCCGCGGCGCTGCTGGAGCGCGCCGCCGACGCCGAGCCGGAGTCGCGGAGCATCCGCGAGGCGCTCGCCCGGGCCCAGTTCAACTCCCGGCGGTACGCCGACGCCGCCGACAGCTTCCGCTGGATCGTCGATGCCAACCCCACCGAGGACTACGCCTACTTCGGGCTGGGGCTGGCCCTGTGGCGGACCGGGGACATGGAGGCGGCGCAGGAACCGCTGGCCATCGCCGTCGCGATGCGCCCCGACCAGCGTCACTACGTGTCGGCGTTGAAGAGCGTCCGCGCCACGCTGCGGGCCCGGCGGATGTGACGGGGGACCCGCCGGGCGCGGCAGGGGAGGGACGCCGCCGGACGCGATCGGCCCTGGACGGCCCGGATGGTGGAATGGGCGGGTGGACTCACAGACGCTGATCGACGCCTACGACACCCTCCTGCTGGACCTGGACGGGGTCGTGTACCTCGGCCGCGGCGCCGTACCGGGGGCTCCGGAGGCGCTGCGGCGGGCGCAGGAGCGCGGCGTGCGGCTCGCCTACGTCACCAACAACGCCTCCCGCACCCCCGGGGCCATCGCCCGCCACCTGACCGAGCTGGGTGCTCCCGCCGCCTCTGAGGACGTGGTCACCTCGGCGCAGGCCGCCGCGAGACTGATCGCCGAGCGGGTCGGGCCGGGTGCCCCGGTCCTGGTGGTCGGGGGCATGGGGCTGCGCAGCGCGCTGCGCGCCCACGGCCTGCGGCCGGTCAGCACCGCGCTGGACGAGCCGGTGGCGGTGGTGCAGGGGATCGCGCCCGACCTCTCCTACGGCCTGCTCGCGGAGGGCGCCCTGGCCGTACGGCGGGGGGCCCTGTTCGTCGCCGCGAACGGTGACTCGACCATGCCCACCGGCCGTGGCGAGCTGCCCGGCAACGGCGCGATGACACGGGTGATCGCCACCGCGACGGGAGTGGAGCCGATCGTGGCCGGCAAACCGGAGCCCCCGCTGCACCGCGAGTCGATGCTGCGGACCGGCTCGACCCGGCCGCTCGTGGTCGGCGACCGCCTCGACACCGACATCGAGGGCGCCCGCAACGCCGGGGTCGACAGCCTGCTGGTCCTGACGGGCGTGGCGGGGCCGCTCGACCTGCTGACCGCCGCCCCCCGGCACCGGCCCACCTTCGTCGCCGCCGACCTGTCCGCGCTGCACCGGCCGTACCGGGGTCCGCGCCGGGACCCGGGGGCGTGGACCTGCGGGGGGTGGAGCGCCCGCTGGGACGGCGGGAGGCTCCGCCTGGACGGCGGGGGCGAGCCTCTCGACGGGCTGCGCGCCGCCTGCGCCGCGGCCTGGGAGGCCGCCGGAGAGGGGCGGGCGGACGAGGACGCCGTGAAGGAGGTGCTCGCCTCCCCGCTCCGGGACGCCGCGCCCTCCGCGTAGCGCCGGGACGCGCCCTCGGATGCCCGTCCCGGCGAGGCGGTCACAGGAGCTTGCGGAGGCGGAGGAGGTCGCCGAAACTGGCGTCGATCTTGACCCGGCCGCCGAAAACCGCCCGGCCCATGTCGAGCTCCCCGTTGACGAGCGCGACGAGGTCGTCGCTGGAGAGGGTCAGCTTCACCGCCGCGGGGGTGCCGTCGGCCGGCGGGCTGTCGTCGAACGGGCCGAGGCCGCCCTGGTGGATGCGGCCGTGGAAGGTGACCCCCAGGTCGCTGATGCGGCAGCTGATGGTCCGCTCGACCACGTGCTTCGCGCGGTCCTCCGGGGCGATCTCGTCGTACTGCTCGCCGAGCTTCCGCAGTGCCGCACGGCACTCGTCGATGGTCGCCATCGAGTGGCGCTCCTTTCTCTCCAGGACCGGCCCGGATCCCTTTCCCTACGGACGGTAGCGTTCCACATGGACGCGGCGCGCGATCCGCCCCGGCGGGCGTGCCGGAAAGGGCGCGGCGGCACCCCGGCCGTATGCTCGGGCCGCCGTGCGACACGTGACGGGGACCGTCCGTCCCGCCGGGATGACAACGAGCGGGGCATGCGCGATAGTTCGCGGGCGGCCGGATTCGGGGCGGCCCGCCTCCCCGCCCGGGGCGCCGGACCCGAACCGTCCGGCCCGGAGCCCCGGGGGCCGTGCCGCGCCCGGCCGGAATCCCGGTGGCGCGGTGAGCGAGGAGGTATGGTTATGTACATCGAACACATGAGCGATATCCGGGTCCCCGCGCTCCGGCGTGCCGGGCGGGGCGCCGCGACGGCGGAGAGCACCTCCGGAGGGGGAGCATGACGGAGCTGCCTGGGTTTCCGGAGCGGACCGGGGACGAGCTGGTGGACACCGCCCTGGGCGGGCTCTCCGTGCTCGGCGACGTGCCCGTCGCGGCGCACGTCGGCGTGTTCGAGGAGGTGCTCGCCGGGCTGGAGCGGGCGCTGGCCACGGCGGACGGCACGGCGGACGGCACGGCGGACGGCACGGCGGACGGCACCCCGGACGGGGTCCGGTGAGCCGCCGGGCGCGCCTCGACAGCGAGCTCGTCCGCCGCAAGCTGGCCCGGTCCCGGGAGCAGGCGGCCCAGCTCATCGAGGCGGGACGGGTCACCGTCGGAGGCCGGACCGCCTCCAAGCCCGCCACCCAGGTCGACACCGCCTCGGCCATCGTGGTGGCCGAGGCGGCGGAGGGGCCCGACTACGTCTCGCGGGGGGCGCACAAGCTCGTCGGAGCGCTGGAGGCGTTCGGCCCGAGGGGGCTGACCGTCGCGGGGCGGCGTTGCCTGGACGCCGGAGCCTCGACCGGGGGCTTCACCGACGTGCTGCTGCGCAACGGCGCCGCGCACGTGCTCGCCGTCGACGTCGGGTACGGCCAGCTCGCCTGGTCGCTCAGGACCGACGAGCGGGTCACGGTCATGGAGCGGGTCAACGTCCGGGATCTGACGCCCGACATGGTGGGCGAGGCCCCCACGCTGGTCGTCGGGGACCTGTCGTTCATCTCGCTGCGGCTGGTGCTGCCCGCCCTGGCCGCCTGCGCCGCCCCGGAGGCGGACTTCGCGATGCTGGTCAAGCCGCAGTTCGAGGTCGGCAGGGAGCGGGTCGGCTCCGGCGGTGTCGTCCGCGACCCGGCCCTGCGCGCGCAGGCCGTACGGGACGTCGCCGAGGCCGCGCGGGCGCTCGGCCTGGCCGTGCGGGGGGTCACCGCCAGTCCTCTGCCCGGCCCCTCGGGCAACGTCGAGTACGTGATCTGGCTGGGCAAGGGGGAGGGCGTCCCGCCGGTCGCGGACCTCGGCGCGGAGATCGACCGCGCGGTGGCGGAGGGTCCGCAGTAGTGGCGCGCCCTGCGCGGCGTCCCCCGCGCCGTCCCAGCCAGAGTCCTCCGCGCCGCCCCCGGCGGGACGCTCCGCCGCGCTTCCCGCGGTGCGGGCGCCCGCCGGTTCCGCGGCACCGTCCCGCACAGGCGGCTCCCCGACACCGTCCCGCAGAGAGTGGAACATGACCTCCAAGCGCACCATGCTCGTCACCGCCCACACCGGGCGGGAGGCGGCCGTCGACAGCGCCCGGCTGGTGATCGACCGGCTGGTGGAGGCGGGCGTGACCGTGCGCGTGCTCTGCGCGGAGGCGGAGGCGATCGCCCCGCCGGGGGTCGAGGTGGTGCCCGGCGGCATGTCCGCGATCCAGGACGCCGAGATGATGATCGTGCTCGGCGGCGACGGCAGCCTCCTGCGGGCCGCGGAGCTGGCCCGCCCGATGGGGGTCCCGCTGCTCGGGGTCAACCTCGGGCACGTTGGCTTCCTGGCCGAGGCCGAGGTGGAGAACCTCGAAGTCGCGGTGGACTGCGTCGTGCGGGGCCGCTACGACGTGGAGGAGCGGATGACGATCGAGGTCACCGCCCGCCTCAACGGCCAGGTGCTCGCCGACACGTGGGCGCTCAACGAGGCCACCGTGGAGAAGCGCGAGCGCATGCTGGAGGTGGTCGCGGAGATCGACGGACGGCCACTGTCCCGGTGGGGCTGCGACGGGGTCATCTGCGCCACGCCGACCGGGTCGACCGCCTACGCGTTCTCCGCGGGCGGACCGGTCGTCTGGCCCGAGGTGGAGGCGCTGCTGCTGGTGCCGATCAGCGCGCACGCGCTGTTCGCCCGGCCGCTGGTGGTCTCGCCCCGCTCCGCCCTCGCAGTGGAGATCCAGCCCCAGACGGCGGGTGCGGTGCTGTGGTGCGACGGCCGCCGCCGCTTCGACCTGCCCGCCGGGGCCCGGGTCGAGGTCCGCCGGGGCGCGGTGCCGGTCAGGCTCGCCCGGCTGCACGGCGTGGAGGACACCGGGGCGCCGTTCACCGACCGCCTGGTGGCCAAGTTCGACCTCCCCGTCCAGGGGTGGCGCGGGCGCGCGCGGTCGTAGCGCGCGTCCGGACGGCGGTGTGCCGAGCGCGTAGGATCGTGCCCGCGCACCGCACAGATGTTCGGTCTATTCGACGTGACGGGAGGGACCAGTGCGACCCAGGGTCGAGGAGGTCCGCATCCAGGGACTCGGCGTGATCGACGAGGCCGTCCTGGCGCTGTCGCCGGGGTTCACCGTGGTCACCGGTGAGACCGGTGCGGGCAAGACCATGGTGGTGACCGGTCTCGGGCTGCTGTTCGGCGGCCGGGCCGACCCCGCCCGCGTGCGTCCCGGTGCCGACAGGGCCACCGTCGAGGGCACCCTCGTGGTCGACCCGCAGGGCCGGGTGGCCCAGCAGGTCGAGGACCTCGGCGGCGCGGTCGAGGACGGCGAGCTGATCGTCTCGCGCACCGTCTCGGCCGAGGGCCGCAGCCGGGCCTGGCTGGGCGGGCGGAGCGTCCCGGTGGGCACGCTCACCTACCTCGCCGACGACCTCGTGGCCGTGCACGGGCAGATGGACCAGCAGCGGCTGCTCCAGCCGGGCCGCCAGCGCGCCGCTCTCGACCGCTACGCGGGCGACGAGCTGGTCAAGCCGCTGCGCGCCTACGAGCAGGCCTACCGGCGGCACAAGGAGGTCGCCGAGCAGCTGGCCGAGCTCACCACCAGGGCCAGGGAGCGGCAGCAGGAGGCCGACCTGCTCCGGTTCGGGCTCGACGAGATCGAGAAGACCGACCCCAAGGCGGGTGAGGACGCCCAGCTCCTGGAGGAGGAGGAGCGGCTCTCCCACGCCGACGCGCTCCGGACGGCGGCGGAGACGGCGCACATGGCCCTGCTCGGCGACCCCATGGCGACGGACCAGGGGGTGGACGCCGTCTCGCTGGTCGGGCAGGCCCGCTCCGCCGTCGAGGCGGTCCGCGACTTCGACCCGGCGCTGGCCGGGCTCGCCGACCGGCTCGCCGAGGCCGGTTACCTGCTGTCCGACATCGCCACGGAGCTGGCCGGATACGCCGAGTCGGTCGAGGCGGACCCGGCGCGGCTGGCGGCCGTGCAGGAGCGCCGGGCCCAGCTCACCCACCTCGTCCGCAAGTACGGCGAGGACACCGGGGCGGTGCTGGGCTGGGCCGAGCAGGCGGCGCGCCGCCTGGCCGAGCTGGAGGGCGACGACGACCGGATCGCCGACCTCACCCGCGAGCACGAGGAGCTCACCGGCCGCCTCACCGAGCTGGCCGCCGAGCTGACCCGGATCCGCAGGGCCGCCGCCGAGCGGTTCGGCCGGGCCGTCACCGAGGAGCTCACCGCGCTGGCCATGCCGCACGCGCGGGTCGCGGTCGAGATCACCCAGGCGGCGGACTTCGGCCCGCACGGCGTGGACGAGGTGGAGCTGCGGATGTCCCCGCACCCGGCCTCACCGCCGCTGCCGCTGAACAAGGGCGCCTCCGGTGGTGAGCTGAGCCGCGTCATGCTGGCCATCGAGGTGGTCTTCGCCGGCGCCGACCCGGTGCCGACGTTCGTGTTCGACGAGGTGGACGCGGGAGTGGGCGGCAAGGCCGCGGTCGAGATCGGCCGCCGGCTCGCCCGGCTCGCCCGCACCGCGCAGGTGATAGTGGTCACACACCTGCCGCAGGTCGCCGCCTTCGCCGACCAGCACCTGGTCGTCGAGAAGTCCGACGACGGCAGCGTGGTGCGCAGCGGCGTGGTGGCCCTCGACCGGGACGGCCGGATCCGCGAGTTGTCCCGCATGCTGGCGGGTCTGGAGGACTCCGAGCTCGGCCGGGCGCACGCCGAGGAGCTGCTGGCGGCCGCGGCCGAGGCCAAGAAGTGAGGTGTCCGCCCCGGCCCGCGGGGGCGGGCGCCGGGGCGGTCGCGGCCCACGCCGATGCTGACACGCGGCCCGGTACGTGGCTCCCCGGCTCTCTCCCTCTGGCAGGATGGGCACGATGAAGGTTCCGACTGACGGGCTGCAACGCAGGCTCACCGGATACCTCCGCCGCAGGAAGGTCTCGGACCTTCCCGGGGTGACGGCAGTGGCGAGGATCGACCGGCGGACCAAGAGGCTGACCAAGCGCCTCCAGGCCGGGGAGATCGCGATTATCGATCACGTCGACGTCGACCGGGTGAGCGCGGAGGCGCTTGTCGCGTGCGGCGCGGCGGGCGTGGTCAACGTCGCCGCGGGCATCAGCGGCCGCTACCCCAACCTGGGGCCGCAGATCATCATCGAGGCCGGCGTGCCGTTCGTCGACAACGCCAGCCCCGAGCTGTTCGAGCGGGTCAAGGACGGCGACCTGGTCCGCCTGCACGAGGGCGTCGTCTACCTCGACGACGAGATCGTGGGCAAGGGCGACGTCCAGACGGCCGAGTCCGTCGAGGCGGCGATGGCCGAGGCCCGGGCCGGGCTGACCGTCCAGATCGAGGCGTTCGCCGCCAACACCATGGAGTACGTCCGGCGGGAGCGGGACCTGCTCATCGACGGGGTCGGCGTGCCCGACCTCCGGACGGTCATGGAGGGGCGGCACGTCCTCATCGTGGTGCGCGGCTACCACTACAAGGAGGACATCGCCGCCCTGCGCCCCTACATCCGGGAGTACCGCCCCGTGATGATCGGGGTCGACGGCGGCGCCGACGCGCTGCTGGAGGCCGGATACGTGCCCGACGTCATCGTGGGCGACTTCGACTCGGTCTCCGCCAAGGCGCTGTCGTGCGGCGCCGAACTGGTCGTGCACGCCTACCGGGACGGCCGCGCGCCGGGGCTGGAGCGGGTCCGGCAGCTCGGCCGCGAGGCCGTGGTCTTCCCGGCGGTCGGCACCAGTGAGGACATCGCGATGCTGCTCGCCGACGACAAGGGCGCCGAGCTGCTCGTCGCGGTCGGCACGCACTGGACGCTGGAGGAGTTCCTCGACAAGGGGCGGTCCGGCATGGCCAGCACCTTCCTCACCCGCCTGCGGGTGGGCAGCAAGCTCATCGACGCGAAGGGCGTCAGCCGGCTCTACCGCAGCCGGATCTCCACTCCGTCCCTGCTCCTGCTCGTCGCGACCGCGCTGATCACCATGGGGGTGGCGATCTTCGTCTCCCCGGTGGGCAAGATCTGGATCGACAGTCTCCGCGACGTCTGGAGCAGCTTCACCTTCTGGCTGGTCGGACTCTTCTCGTGATCGATTTCCGCTATCACCTCGTATCCATCGTCGCGATCTTCCTCGCGCTCTCGGTCGGCATCGTGCTCGGCACCACCCTGCTGGAGGAGCCGGCCATCAAGACGGCCGAGACCCTCGCCGACCAGCTCAGCAAGGGCAACACCGAGCTCCGCGACCAGCTGGACGTGCTGCGCAAGCGCGAGGCCGGCAACGACGCCTTCGCCGCCGCCCGCACGCCCGAGCTCGTGCGGGGCACGCTGACCGGGCAGAGCGTCGTGATCGTGGAGGCGCCCGGCGCCGCCGCGGCCGTCAGCGACGCCGTGCAGCAGACGATCACCGCGGCGGGGGCGACGGTGACCGGCAAGGTCACTCTGACCGACAAGTACATGGACGCCGACCAGTCCGGCCTCGTCGACCGGCTCGCCGGCGCGGTCAAGCCCGCCGATCTGACGTTCCCCGCCGAGGACACGCCGTACGACAAGGCGGCGGCGGTGCTCGCCGACGCGATCGTGACCAGCGACCCCACCCAGACCGGGAAGGAGAACCCGGCGGCGGCGGGCATCCTCGACGCGTTCGAGCGCGCGGGTCTGCTCACCGTGACCGGCGGGGTGGCGCCCACCGCCCAGGAGGGCCAGACCGGCCAGGAGGGGCGGCTCGTCATGGCGGGTTCGGCCGTGCTGGTCGCGCCCGCGGAGGCGTACGCGGGGGAGGACGCGACCACCCAGGCGGAGGCGATCGTCTCGACGGCGCTCGGCCTGGACGAGGGCTCCCAGGGCAGCGTGCTGGCCGGGACCCAGGCCGTCACCGCCGTCGGCGGGGCCATCGCCGCGCTGCGCGAGAACGGCGCGGCCGCCGAACGGGTCTCCAGCGTGGACACCGCCGATATGCCCGCGGGCCGCGTCGTGGTGGTCTACTCTCTGCGGGAGCAGCTGTCCGGGGGCACCGGGCAGTACGGCATCGGCCCCGGCGCCTCGGCCTTCGAGCCCGCCCGGGCGCCCGCGGCGCCGTCGGCCTCCCCGCCCCCCACCGCAGATTCCGGAGGATGATCCGATGGCCCGTCGTGCTCTTCTCGGAGCCCTCGCCGGCGCCGTGCTCGGCGCGGCGGCCGCCCGCGCCGCCTACGCGGCCTTCACCCGCAGGCCGCCGCTCGGCGACGCCGGGACGTGGGAGCGGACCAACCACCGCGGTGAGCCGATCACGCTGCTGGAAGGCCCGGCCTTCGCGGCCGGCGCCGGCGCCGCGGCCGGGGCGCTCCCGCCGCTGCCCGCGCGGGTCCGCGCGGCCGCGCTGCGGGCCATGGCGGGGGGCGGCGGTTTCGGCGCCTACGACGACCTGTACGGGGTGACGTCCTCCAAGGGGTTCAGGGGCCATCTGAGCGCCCTGGCCAAGGGCGAGGTCACCAGCGGCGCGGTGAAGATCCTCGGCATCGGCGCGACCGGCCTGGCCGCCGCCGCGCTGACATCCCGGAGCGTCCTGGACACCGCGGTCGGCGGCGCGCTGGTCGCCGGCGGCGCCAACCTGGCCAACCTCTTCGACCTGCGGCCCGGTCGCGCGATCAAGGCCGGGCTGATCGCCGGTGTGCCGCTGGCCGCCGCCGCGGTCGTGCGCGACGAGCCCGTCCCCGCGGCGCTGGCCGGGCTCACGCTCGGCGCCGCCGCCGCGCTCCTCCCGGAGGACCTGGGCGAGCGGGCGATGCTGGGCGACGCCGGGGCCAACGCGCTGGGCGCGCTGCTCGGCCTGGCCGCGACCTCCGCCCTCGGCCGCCCGGGCCGGCTGGCGGTGCTCGGCACGGTCGTCGCGCTGACCGCCGCCTCGGAGAAGATCAGCTTCACCAAGGTGATCGCGGGCAACCCCGTGCTCAACAGGATCGACATGCTCGGCCGCCGTCCCGTGGAGCAGGCGCCCGGCCACCGATGACCATCAGGATCGGCCGGGGGATCGCCGGAGCGGCGCTCCTCATCGGGGCCGTGACCGTCGCCGCCCGGATCGTCGGGTTCGGCCGGTACTACGTCCAGTCGCACACCGTCGCCAACGCCTGCCTGGGCACCGCCTACACCACCGCGAACTACGTGCCCAACATCGTCTTCGAGCTGGTGGTGGGCGGCGCGCTGGCCGGGATGGTGGTGCCCGTGCTGGCCTCGGCGGCCTCCCGCGCCGGCGACGACCCGCAGGCCAGGGCCGAGGTCGGGCGGACCACCTCGGCGCTGCTCACCTGGGCGATGCTGGTCCTGGTCCCGCTGACCCTGCTGGTCGCGGCCTTCGCCGGCCCGGTCGTCGCGCTGCTCACCGGGTTGCCCGAGGGGTGCGACGCCGCGCAGGTCGTCGAGGTCGGCACCCGCATGCTGGTCGTCTTCGCCCCCCGGATGATCTTCTTCGGGCTCGCCGTGGTCCTGTACGGCGTGCTCCAGGCGCACCGGCGCTTCCTGGGGCCCGCCCTGGCCCCGCTGGTCTCCAGCCTGGTCATCGTCGCCTCGAACGTGCTGTTCGCCTGGCTCGACGGGGACGCCGCCAAGCGACTGGACGCGCTGGAACCGGCCGGGGAGCTGGCCCTCTCGCTCGGGGCGACGGTGGCCGCGGCCGCCATGGTGCTGACCGTGATCGGGCCGGTGCGCGGGCTACGGCTGCGGCTGCGGCCCTCGCTCTCCTTCCCGCCCGGCGTCGCGGCCCAGGCTCGGCGGCTGGCCACGGCCGGTCTCGCGGTGCTCGTCGCCCAGCAGGTCACGCTGACCGCGGTGGTCACGCTCACCAACGAGTTCGGCGGTGAGGGCCGGATCAACTTCTACACCTACGCCTGGGCGCTGTACCAGCTGCCGCCGGCGGTGCTCGCCGTACCGGTGGCGACCAGCGCCTTCCCGGTGCTGTCCACCCGGGCGGCCGACGGGGACCGGGCGGGCTTCGACGCCCTGGCCGCCTCCACCACGCGGGTGGTCGTGCTGGCGATGGGCCTGTCGGCGGGGGCGATGGCGGCGCTCGCCACACCCGTCTCCCGGCTCTTCCTGGAGGGCACCCCCGGGGGCAGGCCGGCGGAGATGGCCGCGGCCGTCGCGCTGTTCGCGCCCGGGCTGATCGGGTACGCGCTGATGTTCCACCTCGCCCGGGTGCTGTACGCCTGCGGCCGGGGGCGGTCGGCCGCCCTGGCCTCGGTGGCGGGGTGGGCGGTGGCGCTGGTCGCGCAGATCGGGCTGGCGAACGCGGCCGGGGACCGCTCCGAGGTGGTCGGGATGCTGGCGCTGGGCAGCACGGCCGGGATGACCGCGGGCGGTGTGCTGCTGGCCTGGGCGGTGCTGCGGGCCAGGGGCGCGGCGGCGCTCGCGGGTGCGGGACGCGCGCTGCTCGCCGCGCTGGCGGGCGGCGGCGCGGCGTACGGCGCGGGCCTGGCCGTGGCCACCGCCTTCGCCGACGTGCCGAAGTGGATGTGCGCGGTGACCGGGACGGGGGCCGCGCTGGCCGCCGCGGCGGCGTTCGCCGCCGTCGCCGCGCTGATCGACGGGCCGGACGCCCGGGCGCTGCTCGCGCGGCTGCCCGGCGGTCGGGGACGCTCCGGCGGGGAGTCCTCCGGAGAAGGACGACCGGGAGACGACGGGGAGCCCTCCGGACGGAGGGCGCCGCGTGGAGGCGGGAGGGAACGGGCCGATGGTTGAGCCGGGGACGCGGGTGGCGCTCGTGCTGGGGACCAGCGCGGGAGGGGTCGGACGGCACGTGGCGATGCTGGCCGGCGGGCTGGCGGGCCGGGGGTGCCGGGTGGTGGTGGCCGGACCGCCGAGCACGGAGGAGACCTTCCGCTTCACCCGGCTCGGCGTCGGGTTCGTCCCGGTGCCGATCTCCGACCGGCCGCGCCCCGCGGGTGACCTGCGGGCGGTCCGGGAGCTGCGGCGGCTGCGCGGGGCGCACGCCGTGCACGCGCACGGGCTGCGGGCCGGTGCGCTGGCGGCGCTCGCGCTCACCGGGACCGGCACCCCGCTGGCGGTGACCCTGCACAACGCCGCCACGGCGCAGGGCGCCGTCGGGGCCGTCTACCGGCTGCTCGAACGGATCGTCGCCCGTCGCGCCGACCGGGTCCTGGTGGTCTCGCCCGACCTGGGGGAGCGGATGAGCGCGCTGGGGGCCGGACGGGTCACGGCGGCCGTCGTCCCCGCGCCCCAGCTTCCCGCACCGGGCCGGACGGCGCAGGAGGTCCGGGCCGCGCTCGGCGCCGACGACCGGCCGATCCTGCTGACCGTCGCCCGGCTCGCCCAGCAGAAGGGCCTGGAGACGCTCCTCGACGCGGCGGCGGAGCTCGCCTCCGGCCCGTCGCCCCGGCCGCTGTTCCTCGTGGCGGGGGAGGGGCCGCTCCGCGGGGACCTGCAGCGGCGGATCGACCGCGACGGACTGCCGGTGCGGCTGCTGGGCGCCCGGGACGACGTGGCGGACCTGCTCGGCGCGGCGCGGGCGCTGGTCGTGCCCAGCAGGTGGGAGGGGCAGCCGCTGAGCGTGCAGGAGGCGCTGCGGGCGGGCACGCCGGTGGTCGCCACCGCCGTCGGGGGGATCCCGCCGATGGTGGGGGAGGGCGGGCTGCTCGTCCCGTACGGCGACGCCGCCGCCCTCGCCGGTGCGCTCGCCCGGGTGCTCGCCGACGACGTGCTCGTCCGGAGGCTGGCGGGGGAGGCGGCCAGGCGCGGCCGTGAGCTGCCCGGTGAGCGGGAGGCGCTGGACGCCGTCGCGGAGGTCTACCGGGACCTGCGGCGGTCCTGAGTGGAAGCCGGCCCCACCGGCCCCCGGGGGCCGGTGGGGCCGGCGGCGGGGCCGGACGGGCCGGGCGCTCACCCCCGGAACCGGGCGGACGGTGTGACAGAGGTCTCCCCGGGAGGTTTTACAGAACCGGGAACAAGCGGGCCGGGCCGTGAGTTGGATTAGGTGCCACCTGGCCGGATCCTTATACTGGCTTGGTTAGGGGGGGAGTATCCCTTCGTGACAGTCTCGTCATCACGGTGCCGCCTCGATCCACGAGGCCCCCGGGGCTGTCGGTCCGCACACGCTTCCCAGAGGTGATCTGTGCCGGGCGGGAGAGACCTCCGGCATTCCGCCATGCGCGCCGGAGGGTTGACTAGAACATGACCGTACCCATGTGGGCCTGGGTCGCCGTGATCGGCGGCCTCCTTGCCGTCCTGGCCTTCGATCTGTGGATCGTCGACCGGGGCGAGCCCCGAGAGTTCTCGATGAGGCAGGCCGGCTTCTGGGTCGGTTTCTACGTCACGCTCGCCGTCGTCTTCGGCGTCGGGCTCTGGGTCCTGGCGGGAGCCACACCCGCCGCCCAGTTCTTCGCGGGCTATCTGACCGAGTACAGCCTGAGCGTCGACAACCTGTTCGTCTTCTACATCATCATGAGCCGCTTCGCGGTCCCGAAGGCGTACCAGCACAAGGTGCTGCTGATCGGCGTGCTGATGGCGCTGGTCATGCGCGGCGTATTCATCGCGCTCGGCGCCGCCGCCCTGCAGAACTTCAGCTGGCTGTTCTACATCTTCGGGCTCTTCCTGATCTACACCGCGGTGCAGCTCGTCCGCCAGCACGGCGGCGACGACGAGGAGTTCACCGAGAACGCGGTCCTGCGCTGGGCCCGGCGGGCGCTGCCGCACACCGACGACTACGTCGGTTCCAAGATCCTCGTCCGGATCGACGGGCGGCGCATGGTCACCCCGATGCTGATCGTCATGGTGGCCATCGGCACCACCGACCTGCTGTTCGCGCTCGACTCGATCCCGGCGATCTTCGGTCTCACCACCGACGCGTTCATCGTCTTCACGGCCAACGCGTTCGCGCTGATGGGCCTGCGCCAGCTCTACTTCCTGCTGGGCGGCCTGCTGCAGCGCCTGGTCTACCTCAGCTACGGCCTGGCGTTCATCCTCGGTTTCATCGGGGTTAAGCTGATTGCCGAAGCGCTGCACTCCAGCGGCGTCTCGTGGGCGCCCGAGGTGCCGATCTGGCTGTCGCTGTCGGTCATCGGCGTCACCATGGTGGTCACCACCGTGGCGAGCCTGGTCAAGTCCCGGCGCGATGCGCGCAAGAGCGACCACATCGCCCCCGCCGCGGAGGCCAAGCAGGTCTAGCGGATTGCCGCGGAAGGCGCTTTGCTTGTCTCATTGCGCCGTAAAAGGGCTGAGAGATCGGTAGCATCCTCCCCCAGGGCGGGTAGGCATACCGGTCTAACGCCGCAAGACATCACAAAAGGTTCCCTGTGTCCCACGATTCAGCAAGTCACCCGCCGGCCCGCATGCGGCTGGCGCGTGGCGTCTCTCCGTGGCTGCTCCCGACGGTTGCGGCCTCCGCCGTGACCTCGTTGCTCAGCCGCCGTGACCGGCGCTGGGCGCTGGCGGCGGTCCCGCTGACCGCGCTCACCGGCGGCATGCTCTGGTTCTTCCGCGACCCCGAGCGCACCCCCGGTCCCGGGCGGATCCTGTCGCCCGCGGACGGCGTGGTGCAGAGCATCGACCCGTGGCCGGACGGCCGCACCCGGGTGGCCATCTTCATGAGCCCGCTCAACGTGCACGTCAACCGCGCGCCGATGGCCGGCACGGTCACCTCGGTGGAGCACGTGTCCGGTGGGTTCCTGCCGGCCTTCGACAAGGACAGCGACAAGAACGAGCGGGTCGTGTGGCACCTGGACACCGCGCTCGGCGATCTGGAGCTCGTCCAGATCGCGGGCGCGGTCGCGCGCCGCATCGTGCCCTACCTGGCCGCGGGCGCCAAGGTGGGCAGGGCCGAGCGCATCGGGCTGATCCGGTTCGGTTCGCGGGTGGACGTCTACCTGCCCGAGGGGATCGCACCGGCGGTCTCCGTCGGCCAGAAGACCGTCGCAGGGGTGACCGGCCTTGACCACGGCTGACGCGAGCTGGCCGATGGGCGGGGCGGACGACGAACCCCGCGGCCCCGTCGGCAAGGCGTTCCGGCTGTCCGCCGCGGACTCCCTCTCCCTGGGCAACGCGCTCTGCGGGTTCCTCGCCGTCTGCGTCCTCGCCTGGTCGGCCATCACGTCCCTGCAGCAGACCGGGACGTTCTCGGCCAACCCGCAGTTCTTCGGCACCGCGGTGGTGCTGCTGCTGCTCGGCGCCACCTGCGACCTGTTCGACGGCCTGGTGGCCCGCAGGTTCCGCGCCTCGGCGATGGGCGCCGAGCTCGACAACCTCGCCGACGTGATCAGCTTCGGCTTCGCACCCGCGTTCATGGTGGTCATCTGGGCCGGCTTCAACGAGCGGGTCCCGTTCCTGCTGGTGATGGCCGCCGCGGCGTCGGTGCTGCTGGGCGGGGTCGTCCGGCTCGCCCGCTTCGCCTGCGTGAAGACCAAGAGCGGCGACTTCATGGGCCTGCCCATCCCGATGGGCGCCATGACGGTGATCGCGATCGTGCTGCTCTTCGAGCCGTCGGTCTGGGCCGTGCTGCCCATCTTCGGCATCGCCTACCTCATGGTGAGCCGGATCGAGTACCCCAAGCCCAAGGGCAACCTGGCGGCGGTGGTGCTCGCCTGGATGATGGTCAACGTCGCCTGCCTGACCATCTGGGCCGCGGGCCTGGCGGGGGGCGACACCCTCATCAAGGTCGGCGCGACCATGCAGATCACGATCGTGGCGGCCATCCCGCTGCGCATCCTGATGTTCAAGCGGGAGCAGCGCAAGGAGCGCAAGGAGGCCGAGCGCGTCGGCTGAGGTCCGTCCGCCGCTCCGCCCGTCCCGGGACCGGCCCCTCAGGGGGTCGGTCCCGGGCGCGTCCTCCGGGCCGGTCACCGTCTCCCGGGTGCGTTCTCGGGGCCGGTCACCGTACCCGCTCCCGCGGCGGCTACCAGCCGCGCTCGCGCCACTCGGGCAGGTGGGGCCGTTCGGCGCCGAGCGTGGTGTCCCTGCCGTGGCCCGGATAGACCCACGTCTCGTCGGGGAAGCGGTCGAAGATCCGCTCGCACACGTCCGTGAAGAGCTGCTCGAAGCGCTCCGGGTCCTTGTTGGTGTTGCCGACCCCGCCGGGGAAGAGCGAGTCGCCGGTGAACAGGTGGCCGTTGTAGTGCAGGGCGATCGAGCCGGGCGTGTGGCCGCGCAGGTGGACGACCTCCATGCTGACCACGCCGACGGTCACCTTGTCGCCGTGCTCGACCGTCAGGCCCGCCGGGACGGGCAGCGCCCCGGCGTCCAGCGGGTGGGCGACGACCAGGGCGCCGGTGGCCCGCACGACCTCCTCCAGGGCCTGCCAGTGGTCGCCGTGCTGGTGGGTCGTGACGACCTTGCTGATGGGCATGTCGCCGATCAGCTCCAGCAGCCGGTCGGCCTCGGCCGCGGCGTCGATCAGCACGCCGTCGCCGGTGTCGTTGCAGCGCACCAGGTAGGCGTTGTTGTCGAACGGGCCCACGGCGAGCTTGGAGATCGTCACGGCGGGCAGCTCGCGCACGTCGGCGGGGCCGCCGACGCGCACGTCACCGGTATAGGTCACGGGTACTCCTCGGGAGGCGTCTGGGGAAGGCCGGGGGGCGCGGACAGACCCGGCCACGGCGGCGGTGCGGGCACCGGCCCGGCCGCGGGCTGGTTGCCCGTGCTCCCCTCCGCCATCACCCTAAGCCCGCCCCCCCGGGTGCGGCCGGTGATCCAGCCCAGCAGCGCCCACGGGTCGCCCTGGACCACCGGGCCCGAGCCGAGGTCGCGCCAGACCTGGTGGTGCAGGTAGTCGTCGATGGTCTCCTCGACCACGACCTCGCTGACCGGGCTCTGCTCCCTGGGCCAGCACACCAGCGCGTCGTGCAGCTCCCGCCGGACGAACGGCTCGGGCCAGTCGGAGCACGTGTAGCCCGCGCCGAGGTCGGCGTGGTGGACCTCGGTCTCACGCAGCCGGCGGACCAGGAGGTACCAGGCCGGATGCTCGAGCGGGCGGGTCCCGCACACCACGGCGGACCACGCCTGCTCGGGCAGGTCGCGGAAGGCGGCGGCGAGCCTGGCCGAGCTCTCCTCCAGATCGGCGAGCTGCTCCTTGGCGGGGCGGGGGGCGCCCGCCTCGATGTCGGCGTCGCGGCTGCGCGCGTCGACGTACTGCGGGGTCTCGACGCCGGTCCTGGCCCACTCCGCCAGGTTCAGGATGCTGTCGGCGTGACGGGCGAGGTGGGTCAGCAGGTGCCCGCGGGTCCAGCCGGGCAGCCGGGAGGGCGCCGCCACGTCGGCGTCGGAGAAGCCGGCCGCGGTGGACAGAATCCGGTCCGTCGAGGCCGCGAGCTCGGCCTGAAGTCTCTTCAGAAGATCCATGCCTCTACTCCACCACCGCGGCGGCGGCCGTGCCAGCACCCCCGGCGGTGCCATGTCCGGACATGAGAGAACCCCGGGCATAAAAGGACGGGTTCACGCGGTTGAAACGACGAGCGGCCCGCCGGGCGTGCGGCGAGGCCGTACCCTGGGATGGGCGGGGGCCCGCTCCCCGGGCCGGAGGCCGCCGGGCGGAAACTGTCGGACCCCGTCGCTAGTCTTCCCGCGACCGCTTGTCGACCCTCTACACCGATGTCGGGACTACCGTGGCTGACCGCCTGATCGTGCGTGGCGCACGCGAACACAACCTCAAGGACGTCTCGCTGGACCTGCCGCGGGACGCGCTGATCGTCTTCACCGGGCTGTCCGGCTCGGGCAAGTCCAGCCTGGCCTTCGACACCATCTTCGCCGAGGGCCAGCGGCGCTACGTCGAGTCCCTCTCGGCGTACGCCCGGCAGTTCCTCGGGCAGATGGACAAACCCGACGTCGACTTCATCGAAGGGCTCTCGCCGGCCGTCTCGATCGACCAGAAGTCGACCAGCCGCAACCCGCGCTCGACCGTCGGCACGATCACCGAGGTCTACGACTACCTGCGGCTGCTGTGGGCGCGCATCGGCAAGCCCCACTGCCCCGCGTGCGGCCGGGCGATCGCCCGGCAGAGCCCCGAGCAGATCGTCGACCGGGTGATGGAGCTCGCCGAGGGCACCCGCTTCCAGGTGCTCGCCCCGGTCGTCCGCGGCCGCAAGGGCGAATACACCGAGTTGTTCAGCCAGCTCCAGGCCAAGGGGTACGCCCGCGCCCGGGTCGACGGCACGGTGGTCCGGCTGGACGACCCGCCGAAGCTGAAGAAGTACGAGAAGCACGACATCGAGGTCATCGTCGACCGGCTCGCCGTCAAGGAGAGCGCCCGCAGCCGCCTGACCGGCTCGATCGAGACCGCCCTGCAGCTGTCCGGCGGCACGATCACGCTCGAGTTCGTCGACCTGCCCGAGGACGACCCGGAGCGCGAGCGCTTCTACTCCGAGCACCTCCACTGCCCCTACGACGACCTGTCGTTCGAGGAGCTGGAGCCCCGGTCCTTCTCCTTCAACTCGCCCTTCGGCGCCTGCCCCGAGTGCACCGGTCTGGGCGTGAAGATGGAGGTGGACCCGGAGCTGGTCGTCCCCGATCCGGAGCGGACCCTGCGCGAGGGCGCGCTCGTCCCGTGGGCGGGCGGCCACAGCAGCGACTACTTCGAGCGCCTGCTCGAGGCGCTCGGCAACGCGACGGGCTTCACCCTCGACACCCCCTGGGAGCGCCTGCCGAAGAAGGCCCAGAAGGCGCTGCTGCACGGGCACGACGAGCAGGTGCACGTCCGCTACAGCAACCGCTACGGCCGCCAGCGCTCCTACTACACCGTCTTCGAGGGCGTCATCCCGTGGGTGCAGCGCCGCCACGCCGAGGCGGAGAGCGACGGCATGCGGGAGAAGTTCGAAGGCTACATGCGGGAGATCCCGTGCCCGGCCTGCCGCGGCACCCGGCTCAAGCCGGTCTCGCTGGCGGTCACGGTCGACGGCCGCTCCATCGCCGAGGTGGCCTCGCTGTCGATCGCCGAGTGCGCGCACTTCCTGGCCGGTCTGAAGCTCTCGGACCGGGACATGCAGATCGCCGAGCGGGTGATCAAGGAGATCAACGCCCGGATGGGCTTCCTGCTCGACGTCGGCCTCGACTACCTGACCCTGGACCGCGCGGCGGGCACCCTGGCCGGCGGCGAGGCGCAGCGCATCCGGCTGGCCACCCAGATCGGCTCCGGCCTGGTCGGGGTGCTCTACGTGCTGGACGAGCCCTCCATCGGCCTGCACCAGCGCGACAACCAGCGCCTGCTGGAGACCCTGATCAGGCTGCGCGACATGGGCAACACGCTGATCGTGGTCGAGCACGACGAGGACACCATCGCCGCCGCCGACTGGGTGGTCGACATCGGCCCGGGCGCCGGCGAGCACGGCGGCCAGGTCGTCGTCTCCGGGCCGGTCTCCGAGCTGCTGGCCTGCGAGGAGTCGCTGACCGGCGCCTACCTGTCCGGCCGCAGGTCCATCACGGTCCCGGCCGCGCGCCGCAAGCGCGACCGCAAGCGGCAGATCACCGTGAAGGGCGCCCGCGAGCACAACCTCAAGGGCGTGGACGTGGAGTTCCCGCTCGGCGTGTTCACCGCGGTCACCGGCGTCTCAGGGTCCGGCAAGTCCACGCTGGTCAACGACATCCTCTACAGCGCCCTGGCCAAGGAGCTGAACGGCGCGCGCACGGTCCCCGGCCGGCACTCGCGGATCAACGGCATGGACCTGGTCGACAAGGTCGTGCACGTGGACCAGTCGCCGATCGGCCGCACCCCCCGCTCGAACCCGGCGACCTACACCGGCGTCTTCGACAAGGTGCGCGACCTGTTCGCCCAGACCGCCGAGGCCAAGGTCCGCGGCTACGCCAAGGGCCGCTTCAGCTTCAACGTCAAGGGCGGCCGCTGCGAGGCCTGCTCGGGCGACGGCACGATCAAGATCGAGATGAACTTCCTGCCGGACGTGTACGTGCCGTGCGAGGTCTGCCACGGGGCGCGCTACAACCGGGAGACCCTGGAGGTCCACTACAAGGGCAAGACGATCTCCGAGGTCCTGGACATGCCGATCGAGGAGGCCCTGGACTTCTTCGACGCCATCCCGTCCATCCGGCGCTACCTGCAGACGCTCAACGACGTCGGTCTCGGCTACGTCCGGCTCGGCCAGCCCGCCACGACGCTGTCCGGCGGCGAGGCGCAGCGCGTCAAGCTCGCCGCGGAGCTGCAGCGCCGCTCCACGGGCCGGACGATCTACGTGCTCGACGAGCCGACCACCGGCCTGCACTTCGAGGACATCCGCCGGCTGCTGGGCGTGCTCAACCGGCTCGTGGACGCCGGGAACACCGTCATCGTCATCGAGCACAACCTCGATGTGATCAAGACCGCGGACTGGATCATCGACATGGGCCCCGAGGGCGGTTCCCGGGGCGGCACCGTGGTCGCGGCCGGCACCCCGGAGGAGGTCGCGCTGGTCGAGGCCAGCCACACCGGCCGCTTCCTGCGCAAGATCCTCGGCAGCTGAGCGTTCCGGTGCCCGGCCAGGCCGCGGATCCGGCCGGACCGGGCACCGGAACGCACCCGGCGGGGGCGGGCGGCCGCTCCCGCCCCCGGCCGGCCCCGGGTACCGCGTGCCCGGATTCGGGACCGGCCCCCCGCGTCAATACCCTTGTCGCGGAGCCCGGTTATGACGGGGGACGTTGCGAGAAGGGCCGCAATGAGCACTGGTGATGGTTCTGTCATGCCCACCCGCAGGCAGCTGATCGGCGCCGCGGGGGTCGCGGCGTGCGGCGCGGCGCTGGCCGGCTGCGCCGGTGAGGCGGGCCCGGCCGTCGTGCCGCCGGGCGTCAAGGGCAAGGTCGTGGCGAAGGTCGCCGACGTCCCGGTGGGCGGCGGCACGGTGCTCGCGAAGTGGAAGATCGTGATCGCCCAGCCGAGCGCCGGGGTGTTCAAGGCCTTCAGCGCGAGCTGCCCGCACCGGGGCTGCGCGGTCAGCCGCCCGGCCGAGGGGGTCATCCGCTGTCCCTGCCACGGCAGCGAGTTCGACGCCGTCTCCGGCAAGTGCCTCAAGGGCCCGGCGGAGGCCCCGCTGGCCGAGTTCGCGCTGAAGGTCGAGGGCGACGGCATCGTCATGCTGTAGGTCCCCGCAGGACCGGCGCCGCCGCGCGGGCCCCGGTGGAGGGGTCCGCTGTCCAACATGCGAATCTTCACAGTTTCCTGACGTCCGGTACGGCATGCTGACCGGCATCGAGGCGCCAGCCACGCCTCGCGGATGAGGATCCTGGGAGGGTGACCATGACGGATACGACACGGCGCGCGGTGATGCTGGGTGCGGGAGGCGCGGGGCTCGCGGCCGTGCTGACCGCCTGCTCCGGGTACGGCGAGCAGGGCGCGGGCGACGCCGCCACGCCGGGCGGCGGGTCCTCCTCCGCTCCGGAGGGCGGCTCGACGGCGGCCTCCGGCTCCGGCGACTCCGCGGCCGGCGCGCTGGCCAAGACCTCCGACATCCCCCAGGGCGGGGGCAAGGTCTTCAAGGACGCCAAGGTCGTCGTGACCCAGCCGACGGCCGGGGAGTTCAAGTGCTTCAGCTCCGTCTGCACCCACCAGGGGTGCGACGTGGGCGGGGTGGAGGGCACCGACATCGTCTGCCCCTGCCACAACAGCAGGTTCAGCATCGCCGACGGGTCCGTCACCAACGGCCCCGCCAACAAGCCCCTGGAGGAGAAGGCCATCAAGGTCGAGGGGGAGTCGATCACGCTGGCGTAGCGGCCGTGCCCGCCGTACCGGTGCCCGGGGGCCGTCCGGGCGCACCCGCAGGTCGTGTCCGCGGGCGGCCCGTGGGCGCGGCCGGCCGGTGCGCCGGGCCCGTTCCGGAGCCGCCCGCCGTACCGGTGCCGCGGAGGAGGGCCGGGACCCGGGCGCGGCGGCGGTCCCGTGAGGCGGGGGCCGCTGTCGGTGGGGGCCGATAGGCTTTGGGCCGTGGCGAGATCTGTGGGCGGTCCGGCGAGTTTCCGGCCGAAGCCGGGGTCGATCCCCGAGACCCCCGGCGTCTACCGGTTCAGGGACGCCGGAGGCCGGGTCATCTACGTGGGCAAGGCCAAGAACCTGCGTCAGCGGCTGAACTCCTACTTCGCGGACTTCGCCGGCCTGCATCCGCGGACCCAGACGATGCTCACCACCGCCGCGGGCGTCGACTGGACGGTGGTGGGCACCGAGGTCGAGGCGCTCCAGCTCGAATACTCCTGGATCAAGGAGTACGACCCGCGGTTCAACGTCAAGTACCGCGACGACAAGTCCTACCCCTACCTCGCGGTCACGATGGGGGAGGAGTTCCCCCGGGTCCAGGTGCTGCGCGGGGCCAAGCGCAAGGGCACCCGCTACTTCGGCCCCTACTCCCACGCCTGGGCGATCCGGGAGACGGTCGACCTGCTGCTGCGGGTCTTCCCGATCCGGAGCTGCTCGTCGGGGGTGTTCCGGAGGGCGGCCAGGATCGGGCGGCCGTGCCTGCTGGGCTACATCGACAAGTGCTCGGCGCCGTGCGTCTCCCGGGTCACCGCGGCCGAGCACCGCGCGCTCGCCGAGGACTTCTGCGACTTCATGGCGGGTGAGACGGGCCGGTTCATCAAGCGGCTGGAGGCCGAGATGCGCCAGGCCGCCGCCGACCAGGAGTACGAGCGGGCGGCCCGGCTCCGCGACGACGTCCAGGCGCTGCAGCGGGCCCTGGAGAAGCAGGCCGTCGTGCTGGGCGACACCACCGACTGCGATGTGATCGCGCTGGCGGAGGACCCGCTGGAGGCGGCCGTCCAGGTGTTCTACGTCCGCGGCGGGCGCATCCGCGGCCAGCGGGGCTGGGTGGTCGACAAGGTCGAGGAGACCGGTCCCGCCGGGCTGGTCGAGGACTTCCTGCTCCAGATGTACGGCGAGGCCGCCCCCGAGGCGCTGCCCCGGGAGGTGCTGGTGCCGGTCCTGCCGCCGGACGCCGGGGCGCTGGCCGACCTGCTCGGCGAGCGGCGCGGGGCCAGGGTGGAGATCCGCGTCCCGCAGCGGGGCGACAAGCGGTCGCTGATGGAGACCGTCGAGCGCAACGCCAAGGAGTCGCTGGCCCAGCACAAGATCAGGCGGTCCAGCGACCTGACGGCGCGGAGCAGGGCGCTGCAGGAGCTCGCCGACGCGCTCGGCCTGGACCAGGCGCCGCTGCGCATCGAGTGCTACGACGTGTCGCACCTGCAGGGCACCAACGTGGTGGCCTCGATGGTGGTCTTCGAGGACGGCCTGGCGCGCAAGAGCGAGTACCGCAGGTTCTCCGTCCGCTCCACCGAGGGGGACGTCGCCTCCATCCACGAGGTGATCTCGCGCCGGTTCAAGCGCTATCTGGAGGAGCGCTCGGCCACCGGCGAGCTCGACGCCGTCCCGGAGACCGTGCCGGGCGGGGACGGCCCCGCCGCGGGGGCGCGTCCGGGAGCGGACGGCGCGGACGGTGTGGACGGTGCCGAGGGCGTGGACGGGGACGGGCCGGGCACGGCGCCGGGCATCGACCCCGAGACGGGCCGGCCGCGCAGGTTCGCCTACCCGCCCAACCTCGTCGTCGTGGACGGCGGCCCGGCCCAGGCGGCGGCCGCCCAGCGGGCGCTGGACGAGCTCGGCGTGGACGACGTCGCGGTCTGCGGCCTGGCCAAGCGGCTGGAGGAGGTCTGGCTCCCCGGCGAGGACCTGCCGGTCATCCTGCCCCGGGCCAGCGAGTCCCTGTACCTCCTGCAGAGGGTCCGGGACGAGGCCCACCGCTTCGCCATCGCCTACCATCGTTCCAAGAGGTCGAAGAGCGTGCGGGAGAGCGCCCTGGACGGCGTCCCCGGGCTCGGCCCGGCCCGCAGGCAGGCGCTGATCAAGCATTTCGGGTCGGTGAAGCGGCTTCGGGAGGCGACCGCCGCCGAGATCCGCGAGGTTCCCGGGATCGGTCCCGCGACGGCCGAGGCGATCGTGTCGGCGTTGAAGGGGGAGAGTCCGGCGTGAGCGGGCGGACCACGGGCGCGGCGGCGCCGCGCAGGCGGCCGACGGAGGAGGCCGGTGTGAGAGCCGTCTCCGCCCCGTCCGCCCGCCCCGATCCTCTCCATCGACCGAGGCGCGTTCACATCCAGGAAGGTAGGGCGGCGTGAGCGAGAGAGAGCCCGCGTTCGTCATCGTCACCGGCATGTCGGGGGCGGGGCGGAGCACGGCGGCCAAGGCCCTGGAGGACCTCGGCTGGTTCGTCATCGACAACCTGCCCCCCGGGCTGCTGTTCGCCATGGCAGAGGAGGCGGGGAAGGTCAAGCTGGCCGCCGACAAGGTGGCCGCGGTGGTGGACGTGCGCAGCCTCGCCTTCACCACCGACCTCAACGCCGCGATCAGGGAGCTGGACGGGCGCGGCGTCGCCGTGCGGGTGGTGTTCCTGGAGGCCAGCGACGAGGAGCTGGTCCGCAGGTTCGAGAACGTCCGCCGCCCCCACCCCCTGCAGGGCGACGGCCGCCTGGTCGACGGCATCACCCGCGAGCGCGGCATCCTGCGTGACGTCCGGGCCAACGCCGACCTCGTCATCGACACCTCCAACCTCAACGTCCACGAGCTCCGAGGCAAGATCGTCGCCTTCTTCGGCGGCGAGGACCGCGCGGGCCTGCGGGTCAACGTGGTCTCCTTCGGCTTCAAATACGGCCTGCCGGTCGACGCCGACCTCGTCGTGGACTGCCGCTTCCTGCCCAACCCGCACTGGGTGCCGGAGCTGCGCCCGATGAACGGGCTCGACACCCCCGTGCGGGACTACGTCCTGGGCCAGGCCGGCGCCAAGGAGCTCCTCGACGCCTACGAGGAGGTGGTCGGCATCATCGCCGCCGGATACACCCGCGAGGGCAAGAGCTACGCCACGCTCGCCGTCGGCTGCACCGGGGGCAAGCACCGCAGCGTGGCGATGGCCGAGCAGATCGCGGCCCGCCTGCGCGACCGGGGCGGCATGGACGTCCAGGTGAGCCACCGGGATGTGGGCCGCGAGTGACCGGGCGTCTCGACGGGCTCGACGGGGAGCCCAGCGGGGGGCGGCAGGACGGGCCGAGGGTCGTCGCGCTGGGCGGCGGGCACGGGCTGTACGCCTCGCTCTCCGCGCTGCGCCGGGTCACCCCGGAGCTGACGGCCGTCGTCACCGTGGCCGACGACGGCGGGTCCAGCGGGCGGCTCCGCCGCGAGCTCGGCGTGGTGCCGCCCGGCGACCTGCGCATGGCCCTGGCCGCCCTGTGCGGTGACGACGAGTGGGGCCGGACCTGGAGCGAGGTCGTCCAGCACCGGTTCCGCAGCGAGGGCGAGCTGCACGGCCACGCGGTCGGCAACCTGCTCATCGTGGCCCTGTGGGAGAAGCTCGGTGACACGGTCGCCGGGCTCGACTGGCTCGGGCGGCTGCTCGGCGCGCACGGCCGGGTGCTGCCGATGTGCTCGGTGCCCCTCGACATCGTCGCCGAGGTGGAGCTGGACGGCGAGGTGAGCATCGTGCGCGGGCAGGTGGCCTGCGCGCTGACCCCCGGGCGGGTGCGGGCCGTCTCGCTGGTCCCGGAGAACCCTCCCGCCTGCCCGGAGGCGGTGCGGGCGGTGCTGGAGGCCGACTGGGTGGTCTTCGGCCCCGGATCGTGGTTCACCAGCGTCCTGCCGCACCTGAAGGTGCCCGAGCTGGCCGAGGCCCTGCACGCCACCCGGGCCCGGCGCCTGGTCACGCTCAACCTCGCGCCGCAGCCGGGGGAGACCGACGGCTTCTCCCCCCAGCAGCACCTGGAGGTGCTGCGGCGGCACGCGCCCGCCCTGGAGATCGACGTGGTGCTGGCCGACCGGGGGGTGGTCGAGGACCGCGAGGAGCTGGAGAAGGCCGCCGCGGGGCTGGGCGGGCGGCTCGTGCTGGCCGACGTGGCGGCGCCCGACGGCTCGCCCAGGCACGACGCACGACGTCTTGCCTCGGTCCTGGAGGAGATTTTCCACAAGAAGCGTTGATCCTGGTAAGGGCGGCGCAGGAGTGCGAGAAACTTCTCAGAGCCCGATGTTCTCGGGTCGCAGGGTTCACATGGGGGAGGACGAACGCGCATGGCGATGACGGGTGTGGTCAAGGACGAGCTGAGCAGGCTGCCGGTCCTGAAGCCCTGCTGCCGCAAGGCGGAGGTGTCGACGCTCCTCCGCTTCGCGAGCGGGCTGCACCTGGTGGGCGGGCGGATCGTGATCGAGGCGGAGCTGGACACCAACGCCACGGCGCGGCGGCTCATCAAGGACATCGGCGAGGTGTTCGGCCACAAGGCCGAGGTGCTCGTGCTCGCCCCCGCGGGCCTGCGCAAGGGCTCCCGCTACGTCGTACGGGTCTACCGCGACGGCGAGGCCCTGGCCCGCCAGACCGGTCTGATCGACAACCACGGGCGGCCGGTCCGCGGCCTGCCGCGCCAGGTGGTCGCCGGGGCGACCTGCGACGCCGAGGCGGCCTGGCGGGGCGCCTTCCTGGCCCACGGCTCCCTCACCGAGCCGGGCCGCTCCATGTCGCTGGAGATCACCTGTCCCGGGCCGGAGGCCGCGCTGGCCCTGGTCGGGTCCGCCCGGCGGCTGAAGATCCACGCCAAGGCCCGCGAGGTGCGCGGCGTGGACCGGGTCGTGGTCCGCGACGGCGACGCGATCAGCGCGCTGCTGACCCGCCTGGGCGCCCACGACAGCGTGCTGGCGTGGGAGGAGCGGCGCATGCGGCGGGAGGTGCGGGCGACGGCCAACCGCCTGGCCAACTTCGACGACGCCAACCTGCGCCGCTCGGCCCGGGCCGCGGTGGCCGCCGGCGCCCGGGTCCAGCGCGCCCTGGAGATCCTCGGGGACGACGCGCCCGAGCACCTGGTGGTCGCCGGCCGGCTCCGGGTGGAGCACAAGCAGGCGTCCCTGGAGGAGCTCGGCCAGCTCGCCGACCCGCCGCTGACCAAGGACGCCATCGCCGGGCGGATCCGCCGCCTGCTCGCGATGGCCGACAAGCGCGCCCAGGACATGGGCGTGCCCAGCACCGAGGCGAACCTCACGGTGGACATGCTGACGCCGTGACCGGCGACCGCGCCGGCACCGGTGGCGTGGCGGTGACATGACGAGAGCCGGGCCCCGGCGGGGCACCGGCTCTCGTCATGTCCGGGGCGTCATGCGGGCCTGTGCGGCTTGAAGTAGTCCACGACGGGCGCCTCGTCCGGCTGCGGGGCGGACGCGGCATGGGACTCGTGGGCGGACCTGACCCTCCGGTGCACGAGGCCGAAGGCGGTGACGCCGGCGATCATCCAGGCGATCACCGACTTGAACTCGCCGATCATGATGCCCGGCAGCCGCTCGGCCATCCCGGTGAACGCCTCGGCGTAGCCGATCGCGACGCCCCGGGCCTCGACCCCCCGCACCACCAGCACCGCGCTCCCGCCGAGGAGCCCGAGGACGGCGCCGGCGACGGCGAAGACCGCGGCCAGCCACGGCAGCGCCGGGCTGAACGGCCGGGCGGCGGCCATGGCGAGACCGACGAGGAGGCCGACGCCCACGGCGGCGAAGCCCAGCCGCATATCCGTGGCGATGGAGAAGGCGCCGTAGGCGGCGGCGCTCAGGAGCATGGCGAGGAGTCCGACGGCGATGCCCCGGATCAGGCCGCTCCCGGGCCGGGGGGTGGTGGAGGTCATCGAAGATCCTTGAGGTGGGGATGTGTTTACCGTGACAAGCCGGGCACCTTACTCGAAATATGGGTAGGAGATCCGTGAATTAAGGGAGAGTTCGAAGAAGGCGAACGGGGGGACCACCAGTGGTCTAAACCAATTCGGGTCCGATAGGGTTCGTCCTTGAGGTATCAGCCCGCCCCAAGCCGCCGGCCGGACCGGCCGGCGCACCGACGTACGAGGAGATCGGCACCGTGAGCATCCGCGTAGGCGTCAACGGATTCGGCCGCATCGGCCGCAACTTCTGGCGTGCGGTCGCTGCCAGCGGCAAGGACATCGAGATCGTTGCGGTCAACGACCTGACCGACAACGCCACGCTCGCCCACCTGCTCAAGTACGACAGCATCCTCGGCCGCCTGCCGTACGAGGTGAAGAGCACCGCCGACGAGATCATCGTGGACGGCAAGGCGATCAAGGCCTTCGCCGAGCGCGACCCCGCCAAGCTGCCCTGGGGCGACCTGGGCGTCGACGTCGTGGTGGAGTCCACCGGTCTGTTCACCGACGCCACCAAGGCGCGGGTGCACGCCGAGAACGGTGCGAAGAAGGTCATCATCTCGGCCCCGGCCAAGAACGAGGACGTCACCGTCGTCATGGGCGTCAACCACGACACCTACGACCCGGCCCAGCACACGGTGATCTCCAACGCCTCCTGCACCACCAACTGCCTGGCCCCGATGGCCAAGGTCATCCACGACTCCTTCGAGATCAAGAAGGGTCTGATGACCACCATCCACGCCTACACGCAGGACCAGAACCTGCAGGACGGCCCGCACAAGGACCTGCGCCGCGCCCGCGCCGCCGCGCTGAACATCGTGCCCACCTCCACCGGCGCCGCCAAGGCCATCGGCCTGGTGCTGCCCGAGCTCAAGGGCAAGCTCGACGGCTACGCGCTGCGCGTGCCGATCCCCACCGGCTCGGCCACCGACCTGACCGTGGAGCTGGGCCGCGACGTCACCGTCGACGAGGTCAACGCCGCGCTGAAGGCCGCCGCCGAGGGCCCGCTCAAGGGCATCCTGACCTACACCGAGGACCCGATCGTCTCCTCGGACATCGTCACCGACCCGGCCTCCTGCATCTTCGACGCCGGCCTGACCAAGGTGACCGGCAACCAGCTGAAGGTCGTCGGCTGGTACGACAACGAGTGGGGCTACTCCAACCGCCTCGTCGACCTCATCGAGCTCGTGGGCGCCGACCTCTGATGAAGGACCTGTCGCAGCTCGACGTCAAGGGCCGGCGCGTGCTCCTGCGCGTCGACCTGAACGTCCCCCTCGACGGGGACGTCATCACCGACGACGGCCGCATCCGCGCCTCGCTGCCGACGATCGAGGACCTCGCCGGCCGGGGCGCCCGGGTCGTGGCCTGCGCCCACCTGGGCCGCCCCAAGGGCTCGCCCAACCCCGAGTACTCCCTGGCCCCCGTGGCCAGGAGGCTGGGCGAGCTGCTGGGCGCCGAGGTGGCCTTCGCCACCGACGTGGTCGGCGAGTCGGCCCAGGCGGTCGTGGCGGGCCTGCAGGACGGCCAGGTGGCCCTGCTGGAGAACCTCCGCTTCGAGCCGGGCGAGGAGTCCAAGGACGAGGCGCAGCGCGCGGAGTTCGCCCGCAGGCTGGCCGGCCTCGCCGAGCTCTACGTCGGTGACGGCTTCGGCGCGGTGCACCGCAAGCACGCCAGCGTCTACGACGTGCCCAGGCTCCTGCCGCACGCGGCGGGCGGGCTGATCGCGGCCGAGGTCGGGGTGCTCAGGCGCCTGACCGAGGAGCCGGAGCGGCCGTACGCCGTGGTGCTGGGCGGCGCGAAGGTCTCCGACAAGCTCGGCGTGATCGCCAACCTGCTCACCAAGGTGGACCGCCTGCTCATCGGCGGCGGCATGGCCTACACCTTCCTGAAGGCGCAGGGCTACGAGATCGGGCGGTCGCTGCTCCAGGAGGACCAGCTCGACCAGGTGCGCGGCTTCCTCGAGGAGGCGGACAAGCGCGGCGTCGAGCTCGTGCTCCCGGTCGACGTGCTGGCGGCCGTCGACTTCGCCGAGGACGCCGAGTACGAGGTGGTCGACGCCACCGCGATCCCGGCCGACCGGCAGGGGCTCGACATCGGCCCGCGCACCCGGGAGCTGTTCGCCGGCAAGCTGGCCGACGCGCGGACCGTCTTCTGGAACGGCCCGATGGGCGTCTTCGAGTTCGAGGCGTTCTCCGGGGGGACCCGGGCGGTCGCCGAGGCGCTGGTCGCCTCCGAGGCGTTCACCGTCGTCGGCGGCGGCGACTCGGCCGCGGCCGTGCGCCGGCTGGGCCTGCCCGAGGACGGCTTCTCGCACATCTCCACCGGCGGCGGGGCGAGCCTCGAGTACCTCGAGGGCAAGACCCTGCCCGGCCTGGCCGCGCTGGAGGAGTAGATGCGCAAGCCTCTCATCGCCGGCAACTGGAAGATGAACCTCAACCACCTCGAGGCCATCGCCACGGTCCAGAAGCTGGCGTTCGCGCTGAACGACAAGGACCACGACCGGGCCGACATCGCCGTGCTGCCGCCGTACACCGACCTGCGCAGCGTGCAGACGCTGGTGGACGGCGACAAGCTGCGCATCCTGTACGGCGCGCAGGACCTGTCGGCGCACGACGCCGGCGCCTACACCGGGGAGATCTCCGGGGCGATGCTGGCCAGGCTCGGCTGCACCTTCGTCGCCGTCGGGCACTCCGAGCGGCGGCAGTACCACCGCGAGGACGACGAGATCGTCAACGCCAAGGTGCTCGCCGCCTACCGGCACTCGCTCACCCCCATCCTGTGCGTGGGGGAGGGCCTGCAGGTGCGGCAGTCCGGGGGCCACGTGGCGCACAGCCTCGCCCAGCTCGAGGGGGCGCTGCGCAAGGTCACCGCCGAGCAGGCGGCCTCGATCGTGCTGGCCTACGAGC
The DNA here is from genome assembly GCF_039534085.1 of Planomonospora alba. NCBI lineage: Bacteria > Bacillati > Actinomycetota > Actinomycetes > Streptosporangiales > Streptosporangiaceae > Planomonospora > Planomonospora alba. The sequence goes on along the minus strand of NZ_BAAAUT010000067.1, from coordinate 1,152 downwards.
CGGTCTGGGCGATCGGCACCGGCGAGGTTGCGACCCCGCAGGACGCGCAGGAGGTCTGCGGCGCGCTGCGGGCCCGGCTCGCCGAGCTGTACGACGGCGAGGTCGCCGCGGGCGTCCGCATCCTCTACGGAGGGTCGGTCAAGTCCGACAACATCGCCGGCATCATGGCGGAGCCCGACGTGGACGGAGCCCTGGTCGGCGGGGCGAGCCTGGACGCGGCGGAGTTCGCCAGGATCTGCCGGTTCGGGGAAACAGCCGGCTGAGTGCGCCGTTCGGAGGGTACGACTTGACAGCAGGTCGTACCCTCTTAGAGCAAGTTTGAATCGTCACGCCTCTGGCGTCATAACAGGGACCGCACCCGGACGCGGGTCGCGCACATAAGGAAACAGGTCAACGGTGACAATCGGAATCTCCATCGCCCTCATCCTGTCGAGCATGCTGATGATCCTGCTCGTCCTGCTCCACAAGGGCAAGGGCGGTGGTCTGTCGGACATGTTCGGTGGCGGTTTCTCGTCGTCGTACGGCGGATCCTCCGTGGTGGAGCGGAACCTCGACCGCCTCACCATCATCACCGGGGTGGTCTGGTTCGTGTGCATCATCGCGCTGGGCCTGCTTCTCAAGCCCTGATCCGGCGCGGCGGTCCCGGTCCGGGCCCGCCGGAGGCATGACAGTGGTACAGAGCCCTCCCGTATCCCGAGCGGGAGGGCCATCGAGCGAGGAGTTCATCCGTGGGTAGTGGCAACGCGATCCGTGGCAGCCGTGTCGGCGCCGGCCCGATGGGAGAGGCGGAGCGTGGCGAGGCGGCTCCCCGTGTAAGGGTCCCGTTCTGGTGCGCGAACATGCACGAGACGCGGCCCAGCTTCGCCAGCGACGCGGCCGTCCCCGAGCTGTGGGACTGCCCCCGCTGCGGGCTTCCCGCAGGTCAGGATCGGGCCAACCCGCCCGCGCCCCCGCGCAACGAGCCGTACAAGACGCACCTCGCCTACGTGAAGGAGCGTCGCAGCGACAAGGACGGCGCGCAGATCCTGGCCGAGGCCCTGGAGCGCCTGCGTTCCTCCTCGCGCCCGATGTACTAACCGCCCGGCCCGTCCCGGGCACCGTCCCCGGCCGTCCGTGCCGGGAGACGACCGAGGGCCCCCGCGGTGCGCGCAC
>NZ_BAAAUT010000066.1:16725-36123 GCF_039534085.1 Planomonospora alba | reverse complement strand
GCCTCCGGCCGGGGCCGCCGGTCCGGCAGGCGGCTCCCCGGCCGGGGCCGAGGCCGCCCGCTCGGGTGAACCGCTGGCGGCGCTGGCCCTGGCACTCGCCCTGCACGGCGGCCGGGCCCGCACGGTGCTGGCCTGGGCCGAGCGGTGGCGGGCGTTCGCCGGAGGCGCGCGGGACGCCGGGCGCCTCTCCCCTCCCGGCCCGCGGGAGCTGCGGGCGGCGCTGGGCGGCGCGGCACTGGTCGAGTTCGTCCGCCACGGCGACGAGCTGGCCGCCGTCGCGGTCACGCCCGGCAGGGTGGCGCTGCGCCGCCTGGGCTCCCTCGCGGCCGCCGCGGAGGCCGTCGTCAGGCTCCGCTACGGCCTGCGCCGCAGGCACCTGCTCGACGGGGAGGACCCCGGCCTGGCGGCGGAGGCGCGGGCGGTGGAGCGGATGCTGCTCGGGCCGCTGCTCCCCCTGCTGGGCGACCGGCCGCTGGTGGTCGTCCCGGCCGGCGCGCTGCACGTGCTCCCGTGGCCGCTGCTCCCGACGGTCGCGGGCCGTCCCGTGACCGTCGCGGTGAGCGCCGCCGCCTGGCTGGCCGGGCGGCGGGCGGGGGGCGCGGAGGCGGCCCCGCGGCGGGGCGGGACCGTCGCGGTGGCCGGGCCGGGCCTGCGCTGCGCCGGGGAGGAGGCGGAGATGGTCGCCGCCCGCCGGCCGGGCACGGAACGGGTGCCGGCCACGCGGCGGGCGGTCACGGCGGCGCTGGAGCGGGCCGCGGTGGCGCACCTGGCCGCCCACGGGACGTTCTGCGCGCGCAGCCCGCTGCTGTCCGGCATCGACCTCGACGACGGCCGCCTCATGGCCTACGACCTGCTCCGGCTCCGCACGCCGCCGGAGCTGGTGGTGCTCTCGGCGTGCGACGCCGGGATGGCGCACGCCCCCGCCGACGGGGCGCCGCTGGGGCTGGCGGGGGCGTTCCTGGCGTCGGGGACGCGCTGCGTGGTGGCCGGGCTGGTGCCGGTGCGCGACGACGAGACCCTGACGCTGATGACGGCCTTCCACGGCCTGCTGGCCGCGGGGCTCCCGCCCGCCGCGGCGCTGGCCGAGGCGGGCCGGAGCACGGGGGTGGACGGCTTCGCGTGCTTCGGGTACGGGGATCAGCCGGTGGCGACCGGCCGGGACGGGTCGGCCACCCACTCGGACCAGGAGCCGACGTAGAGCGCGGCCGGGATGCCCGCGATCTGGAGCGCCAGCACCTGGTGGGCGGCCGTCACGCCGGAACCGCAGTAGGTGCCCACCTCCACCCCGGGCACCGCGCCGAGGGTGTTGAAGCGCTCCCGCAGGAAGTGCGGCGCGTGGAAGCGCCCGGACGGCTCGACGTTCTCCGTCGTGGGGGCGCTGACCGCACCGGGGATGTGCCCGGCGACGGGGTCGACCGGCTCGACCTCCCCCCGGTAGCGCTCGGCGGCGCGGGCGTCCAGCAGCAGGCCCTCGGCGGCCAGGTCGGCGGCCGCGCCGGCGTCGAGCACCGGCATGCCGCCCGGCCGGGCGGTGAAGTCGCCGGAGGCGGGCTCCGGGATCTCGGCGGAGAGGGGGCGCCCCTCGGCGGTCCAGGCCCGCAGCCCTCCGTCGAGGACCCGGACGTCGGGGTGGCCGAAGTAGCGCAGCGTCCACCAGGCGCGGGCGGCGGCCATGGAACCGGCGTCGTCGTAGACGACCACGGGCCGCGAGGCGGAGACGCCGAGGCGGCGCATCGCGGCCTGGAAGCGGTCCGCCTCCGGCAGCGGGTGGCGGCCCCGCGGCCCCGGCGGGCCTGCCAGGTCGGCGTCGAGGTCGCAGAAGACGGCGCCGGGGACGTGCCCGCGCCGGTACTCCTCGATCCCGGGCGGCCCGCCGAGCTTCCAGCGCACGTCGAGCAGGGACGCCTCCGGCAGCGCGGCCAGGCCGGCGGGAGTGATCAGCGGGCTCATCGGGTGCTCACCTCCAGGAGGGGGACGTACTGCTCGGCGGGGGTCAGCGAGCCGTGGTAGCCGGTGAACGACGACTCCAGCGGTTCGGCCGCCGAGGCGGTCACGACGGTCCCGTCGCGTGGCACGGCGACCACGTCGCCGATCCTGGGCAGCCACTCCGGGCGGACCCGGGGGCCGAACCAGCCGGACTCGACCGCCTCGGCCCGGGAGGCCACCCAGGCGGCCTCGCCGAGGACGCCGCGCCAGTTCTCCAACACCGCGTCGGCGGCGCCGGGCCCGGCGTAGACGTGCCGGGCCCTGGCCTCGCCGCCCAGCAGCGCGACGCCCTCGCGCAGGGCGGGGACGGCGTCGGCGTCGACGCGGTCGGTGGCGTTGACCATGCCGTGGTCGGCGGTGACGTACATCACCGACCCGGGCGGGAGCGTCCCGGCCAGCCGCTCGGCCATCCGGTCGACCCGGGCGAGCTGCTCGAGCCACTCGGGGGCGCCCCAGCCGTGCATGTGGCCGGCGGCGTCGAGGTCGCCGTAGTAGACGGTGACGTGGGCGCGGGGCTCGGCCAGGGCGCGGCGGACCCCCTCGACGCGGTCGTCGATCCCGTCCGCGCCGACGAAGCCGACGCCGCGGTAGACGGCCTGGTTGAACCCGGTGCCCTCGAAGTGGGACGGGGCGACGTAGCGGACGCTGATCCCGGCCGCCGCCGCGCGCTCGAAGACGGTCGTGGTGGGCTGCCACTCCTCGGGCGCGATCAGCGGGCCCAGCGCGGTCCAGCGCAGGCAGTTGAACAGATAGCCCGCACCCGGCACGGCCAGCTGGTAGCCCAGCATGCCGTGCTCGCCCGGCGGCAGGCCGGTGCCGAGCGTGCCCAGGCTCGTCGCGGTGGTGGCGGGGAAGCCCGCGGTGAGCACCCGGCCGGTCCGCGACGACAGGAAGGGCGCCGTCTCGGGGTGGGCGCGCAGCAGTTCGGCGCCCAGGCCGTCGACGAGGAAGAGCAGGACCCGGTCGGCGGGGGCGAGCCCCAGCGGGTTGCCGCCGCCCGCGCCCAGCACGGCGAGGAGCGAGGCAGACAGGTCGGCCAGCGACGCCTCGCCGTACGCGGGGACCAGCGGGGAGGCCGGACTCACCGGGCCGCCGCGCGGGCGGTGGCCTCCGACAGGGCCTTGGCGAAGGCCAGGACCTGGGAGACGGCCTCGGGGCCGTCGGCCGCCTCGCTCACCCGGAGGGACAGGTCGTCGGCCGTGATCGCGCCGGTGTATCCGTGGTCGGCCTCGCAGTTCTCGTCGCCGCAGGTGGCCGGCTCCAGGTCGACGTGGGAGATGGCGCCCCAGCCGATGGTGAGCGTGACCTCGGTGGGCGGCACGCCGGGCGCGTAGGAGGCGGGGTCGGGCACGACGCGGGTGACGGACACGGACTGGATCCGGCGCAGCAGGACGGCCTCGGTGGTGGTGGAGGCGTGGGAGGCCGAGACCCCTTCCACCGCCGGGTGCTCGTCGGTGTGGCAGACCAGCAGCCGGGTGGGCGAGAGCACCAGGACGGTGACGTGCCTGCGCACCTCCATGGCCGGATCGAAGGTGGCCTCGTGGTGCACCACGTAGGCGTCCACCTGCTCCTCGCCCAGGGCGGATCCGACCGCGTCGGCGACCAGGTCGGGGTAGTAGCCGCTGCGGTCGATGGCCTCGCGCAGGCCGGCGGTCGAGAGTCGGGTTTCCCTCATGGGTCCATCCTGCCCTGTCCCGGGCGCCGGTTTCACCCCGAGCGCCGCGGCCCGGCCCCGGCGCGGCCGCCTCACCGCAGGCGGCGCGGGCCGGCGTCGGGCCGGGGCCCGACGGGGTGCCGCAGTACGGCGCGCGCCCCCAGCACGACGACCTCGGACTCGCCCACCAGCACCGGGTCGAGTTCGAGCCGCGCCACCTCGGGCAGGTCGTCGGCGAGCCTGCCCACCCGCACCAGCAGGTCCTCCAGCGCCTCGACCGCCACCGGCGGGTACCCGTACTGGCCGGACAGCAGCGGCGCCGCGCGCGGCGACTCGACGAGCTCGGCCGCGTCCTCGCGGGTCAGCGGGGCCAGCCGGTAGGCCTCGTCGCGCAGCAGCCGGGCCGTCACCTCTCCCAGCCCGAAGGAGACCACGGCGCCGAACCCGGAGTCCTCCACGACGTTCACCACGGTCGGCACCGCCGGCTGCGGGACCATGCGCTGCACGGCGAGCACGGCATCGGGCCCGAGCTGCCGGTGCAGGTCCGCGTAGGCGTCGCGCACCCCGTCCGGTCCGGCCAGGCCCAGCCGGACCGTCCCGGCCCGCTTGGCCGCCTCCGGATCGGCGGCCTTCAGCACCACCGGCCAGCCCAGCCGCTCGGCGGCGTCCACGGCCTGCTCCGGCGAGCCGACCACCTCGGCGGGCCAGACGGTCAGCCCGTAGCAGGCCAGCAGCCGCGCGACCTCCGCGCCGGACGGCACGCGCTCGGCCTGCTGCGCCGCCGCCGTGCCCACCGCCGTGCCCGCCGCTTCTCCCGCGCCGAGCAGCCGCTCGACGAGCGCCCGCGCGGCGGCGGGGTCCACCCCGTCGAGCTCCGCGGGCGCGCCGACGGGCCGCTCCCGCCAGCGCGCGTACCGCACGACGTGGGCGAGGGCGCGCACCGCCTCCTCCGGCGCCGCGTAGGACGGGATGGAGCCCCGCTCCGGGACGTCCGCGCCGACCCGCAGCTCGGGGAGCATGCCGAGCCGTCCCTCGAAGGTGGCCAGCACCGGCTTGCCGCCCTCCTGTGAGACGCGCAGCAGCTCGGCGGCGACCTCGCCGGCGCGGCCCGGGATCGGCGGCATGTAGATCACGACCGCGGCGTCCACCTCCGGCAGGAGGGAGGCCAGGGCCCGGCCGAACTCGGCGGCCCCGGCGCGCGCGCCGAGGTTGACCGGCGGGCGGGGCTCGAGGCCCGCGCGCACGCAGGCGTCCACGGCCAGCAGGGCCAGCGCGTCGGAGTTGCCGACCAGGCCGACCCGGGGCCCGGCGGGCAGCGGCTGGTGGGCCAGCAGCTGCGCCACGTCGAACTGCTGGATGAGGTCCTCCACCCGGATCACCCCGGCCTGCTCGAACAGCGCGCTGAGCGCGCTGTCGGGCAGGCCGAGCACCGGGGCGGCGTGGCCGAGGGGCACGCCCTGGGTGGTGCCGCCGCTCTTGACCACCACGACCGGCTTGCGCCGGGAGATGCGCCGGGTCAGCCGGGCGAACTTGCGGGGGTTCCCCAGCGACTCCAGGTAGAGCAGGATCACGTCGGTGTCCGGATCCTCCTCCCAGTACTGCAGCAGGTCGTTGCCCGACACGTCGGCGCGGTTGCCCGCCGAGACGAACGAGGAGATGCCCATGCCCCGCTCGGCGACCCGGTGCAGCAGCGCGGTGCCCAGCGCGCCCGACTGGCTGAAGAAGCCGACCCGGCCCCGGCCGGGGATGGTCGCGGCGAGGGTGGCGTTCAGCCGGACCGCCGGGTCGGTGTTGGCGATGCCCAGGCAGTTGGGGCCGACCACGCGCAGGCCGTACGCGCGGGCGATGCGGACCAGCTCGTCCTGGCGGGCCCGTCCCTCCGGCCCGGTCTCGCCGAAGCCCGAGGAGACCACGATGAGCCCGCGCACGCCCTTCTCCGCGCACTCCTTGACGACCTCGATCACCCCGTCGGCCGGTACGGCGAGCACGGCGAGGTCCACCTCGCCGTCGATGGCCGTCACGCTCGGGTAGGCCCGCACGCCCGCCACGGCCCGGGCCTCGCGGTGGACCGGGTAGACCGGGCCGGCGAAGTCCGCGGCCAGCAGGTTGCGCAGCACGGTCTGGCCGACCCCGCCCGGGTCCCGGCCGGCTCCGACGACCGCCACCGACCCCGGGGTGAGCAGCCGCTCGATGGAGCGGGCCTCGGCGCGGTGCTCGCGGGAGGCGGTCACCGCCTGGGAGGTCTCGGTGGGGGTGAGGTCGAGCGTCATCCGCACCACGCCGTCGGCGAAACGGCTCTGCGCGGTGTAGCCGGCCTGCTTGAGCACCGCCATCATCTTCTGGTTGGCGGGCAGCACGTCGGCGACGAACCTGGCGATGCCGTTCTCCCGGGCGGTCTCGGCCAGGTGCTCCAGCAGGACGGAGGCGACGCCCCGGCCCTGGTGGGCGTCCTCGACGAGGAAGGCCACCTCGGCCTCCCCGTCCTCGATCCGGTCGTAGCGGATCACGGCCACCATCTCCGTGCCGATCGTCGCGATCAGCGCGACCCGGTCCACGTAGTCGACGTTGGTGAAGCGGGTCACCTCCCGGTCGGACAGCCGGGGCCGGGGGCCGAAGAAGCGGAAGTAGATCGACTCCTCGGAGAGCCGGGAGTAGAAGGCCCTCAGCCGGTCGGCGTCGGCGGGCCGGATCGGGCGCACGTGCGCGGTGCCGCCGTCGTACAGGACGACGTCCGCCTCCCAGTGGGCGGGGTATTGAGCCTCCACAGTCCCGAGAGTAAACGCGAATCCCACATGTCGGACCCGCCGGGGGCGTTCTGGCAACGCTTGTGCATCGACTGAGGTCCGGTGTCCGTTCCGCACCCCCCGGGCAGGCCGGAAACTGTTAGGTTTTTCGCGGTCCCCTAAGCACGTCGGCATCGAAGGCACAAGGCGGTGACATCATGACGCGGGTGGTCGTGGTGGGCGATCTCATGACCGACGCGGTCGCGCGGGCTCGCTATCCGCTGGCGCGGGCCAGCGACACCCCGGCCGTGGTCACGATGCACGGCGGCGGGTCCGGGGCCAACATCGCCTCCTGGCTGGCCGTGGAGGGCTCGGAGGTGGCCTTCATCGGCCGCCGCGGCGCCGACATCACCGGCCGCAACCGCGACATGGAGCTCATGGGCTACGGCGTGGACGCCCGCCTCGTCATGGACCCCGAGCGGCCGACCGGCACCTGCGTCGTGCTCGTCACCCACAAGGGCGAGCGCACCATGCTCTCCGACCCCGGCGCCAACGCGGCCCTGTCCCCCGAGGACCTCCCCCGCGACCTGTTCTCGCAGGGCGGCCACCTGCACCTGTCGGGCTACACCCTGCTCAACGAGGGCTCCCGCGAGGCCGGGCTGGCGGCGCTGGAGACGGCCGGCCGGGCCGGGATGACCATCTCGGTCGACTGCGCCTCCTCGGCCCCGCTGGAGCGGACCGGGGCCGAGCCGTTCCTGGAGTGGACCCAGAACGCCAAGCTGCTGTTCGCCAACACCGACCAGGCCAAGGTGCTGACCGGCCGCGACGAGCCCGCCGCCGCGGCCAAGGTGCTCACCGCGTGGTTCCCGCAGGTCGTCATCAAGCAGGGCGCCGAGGGCTCGCTGTGGTACTCCAACAGCCGCAGCGAGCCGGTCACGGCCCCCGCCGAGCCCGTGGAGCGGGTGGTCGACGGCACCGGTGCGGGTGACGCGTTCACCGCGGGCTTCCTGCCGGCCTGGCTGGAGGGCAAGCCCCCGGCCGAGGCCCTCGCCGCGGGCAACCGCCTGGCCGCCAAGGCCCTGGCCCACCTCGGGGCCCGCCCCCGCCTCTGACCGGTCCCGCCCCGGGCGGTCAGCCGTCGAGATAGCGCAGGATCGCCAGCACCCTGCGGCTGTAGTCCGGATCGCTCGGCAGGTCGAGCTTGTCCATGATGGCGTTGACGTGCTTCTCGACGGTGCTCAGCGAGACGTGCAGGCGCGCGGCGATCGCCGCGTTGACGAAGCCCTGCGCGAGGTGCTCCAGGACCTCCGCCTCGCGCCCGCTCAGCCTGCTCAGCGGGTCGGCGCGGGTGGTCCGGGCGAGGAGCTGGCGGACCACCTCGGGGTCGAAGACGGCGCCGCCCGCGTGCACGCGCTCGAGCGAGGCGAGGAAGTCGGCCACCTCAGAGACCCGGTCCTTCAGCAGGTAGCCCAGCCCCACCGGGGGACCGGCGAGGAGCGTGGCCGCGTAGGTCTTCTCCACGTACTGCGACAGGACGAGCACGCCGACCTCCGGACGGCGCTCGCGGATCTCCAGCGCGGCCCGCAGCCCCTCGTCGGTGTGGGTCGGCGGCATCCGCACGTCGATGACGGCGACGTCGGGCCGGTGCCGTTCGACGGCGTCGAGCAGCGCCGGCGCGTCCCCGACCGCGGCGACGACGTCGTGGCCGGCGTCGCCGAGCAGCCGGATCAGGCCTTCGCGGAGCAGCACCGAGTCGTCCGCCAGGATCAGTCGCACGGCGTCTCCTTCGGCAGCGTCGCGGTGATCTTCGTGGGGCCCCCGTCGGGGCTGTCGACGGTGAAGACGCCGTCGAGCGCCAGGACGCGCCGGGCCAGCCCGGAGAGCCCTCCGCCCGATGGGTCGGCCCCGCCCGTGCCGTCGTCCGAGACCGTCACGCTCACCGTCCGCTCGTCCTCGGTCAGGACGACCAGGATGTCACGCGCCCCCGCGTGCTTGACCGCGTTGGTGATCGCCTCCCGGGCCACGAAGTACAGGGCCGTCTCCACCTCGGAGACGGGTCGGCCGGCCAGCCCGTAGTGCACGGTCACCGGCACGGCCGCCCGCTCGGCGACCCCCGCGAGCGCGGTGCGCAGCCCCAGCTCGTCGAGGGCCGTCGGGTAGATCCGCCAGGCCACGCTGCGCAGTTCGTCGAGCAGCCGGCGCGACTCGGTGTATGCCTGGTCCACCAGTTCGGCGGCCCTGGCCGGGTCGGGGTCGTACCGGGCGCGGCCCAGCAGCATGGCCAGCGCCACCCCGCGCTGCTGCACGCCGTCGTGCAGGTCGCGCTCGATCCTGCGCCGCTCGTCGTCGATGGCCCGCAGGAGGCCCGAGCGGGTCACGGTCAGCTCTGCGATGCGCCTGCGCATCAGCTCCTGCCCGGCCGGCCCCAGGAAACGGCCTGCCAGCCGCCGGTCGGCGGCGTCGAGCAGCAGGACCCAGAGCGCGACCAGCGCCAGCAGCACCGCCCCGGCCGCCAGGCCGACCGCCCAGTCGCCGGTGACCAGCTTGACACCCGGCAGCTCCAGCGGCACCGGGGCGGACCCGCCCGAGACCAGGTCCCACAGCCCGCCGAAGAAGAAGAGCCCTCCGACGAACAGGCCCGACGCGCACAGGTATCCGCCGAGCACCCCGAGCACGGCGCGCGCGGCGAGGAAGAAGTAGACGCCCGGCCGCGCCGTACCGGCCGGGGGCCCGGCGGGCCGTGCCGCGCCCCGGCCGAGCCTGCCCGCCAGCCGGGCCCGCTCGAGTTCCACGAGCCGGGCCGCGCCCCGGCCGGCGGCGGGGCGCACGGCCGGGATCACGGCCGCGGGCCAAGCCAGGCAGAGGAAGACCAGCTCGGCGAGGCCGAGGAGCGTACCCGTGGCGATCCCCGCGAGCTTGGAAGCGATCCGGCCGACAGACATGATCTTCAGAGCCTACGCGTCGCGCCCGCGCAGTACGGCGTGGCCCGCCGCCACCGCCGCCGCCGTCCACGCGAGCAGCCAGGCGAGCCCCTCACCCGCCGGGTAGAGGGGAGCGCCGATCTTCTCGTCGGTGCTCCCCATGAGGGCCAGCCAGGCCGGTAGCGGCGTGCGCAGCGCGGCCTCCAGCGCCACCGGGGCACCGGTCATCGCCAGCATCAGCGGCAGGCCCATCAGCAGCATGAACACCGCGGTCAGGGTGCCCGCCGCGCTGCGCAGCGCGGCTCCCGCGCCGATCGCGACCACCGAGACCAGGGCGAAGAGGGCGCCGACCCCCAGCAGGTCAGCGGCGATCTCGGCGGGCGGCAGGGTGACGAGACCGCCGAACAGGTCGCCGGAGAGCACCGCGTACACCACCGCCACCGCCGCGCCCCCGGACAGCACCCCCGCCGCGAACGCCACCGGCGCCACCACCAGTGCTTTGGCGGCGAGCATCCGCCCGCGGACCGGGACGGCCTGCAGGGTGAGGCGGATGCCACCCGAGGAGTACTCGGAGGTGATCGCCAGCATCGCCAGGGCGACCAGCGCGAACTGGGCGAAGACCGCCGCGGTGACCACCGGTTCGCTCGCCGGGAAGGTCGCCGCCCCGCCGGCGCGGAGCGCCTCCGTCGCCCTGGCCCCGCCCACCGTCAGCGCGCTCAGCGCCGTGAGCACGACCGCGCCCGCCAGGCACCACCAGGTGGAGCGGACCGACCACAGCTTCGTCCACTCGGCGCCGGCCGCCCGGCCCAGTTCACCGATCGCCATTCCGCGCACCTTCCCTCCGGGCGCCGTACTCCGTGCTGTCCGCGGTCAGCTCCGCGTAAGCCTGCTCCAGCGAGGCCTGGCGCGTGCTCAGGCCGTGCAGCCGGATGCCGGCCTCGTACGCCAGGTCGCCGACCCGCTCGATTGCGGCGCCGGTGGCGACCAGCTCGTTCTCCCCCGACCGCTCCGCCCGGATCCCGGCGGAGGCCAGCCGCGCGGAGAAGTCGCCCGCGTGCGGGCTGCGCACCACCACGGCGGTCAGCGAGCTGCGCGCGATGACCTCCGCCAGCGGCGCGTCCATGATGAGCCGTCCCCTGCCGATCACCACGAGGTGGTCGGCGGTCAGCTGCATCTCGCTCATCAGGTGGCTGGAGACGAAGACCGTGCGGCCCTGGTCGGCCAGCGAACGCATCAGGTGGCGCACCCAGCGCACGCCGTCGGGGTCGAGGCCGTTGACGGGCTCGTCGAACATCACCACCTCGGGGTCGCCCAGCAGCGCGCCCGCGATGCCGAGCCGCTGGCTCATGCCCAGCGAGAGCGCACCGGCCCGCCGGTGTGCCGCCTCCGCCAGCCCGACCGTCTCCAGGACCTCCTCCACCCGGCTCTTCGCGATGCCGTTGCTGCGCGCCAGCGCCAGCAGGTGCGCCCGGCAGCTGCGCCCCGGATGCACCGCGCGCGCGTCGAGCAGCGCGCCGACCGTCCGCAGCGGTCGCCTGATCTCGTGGTACGGCACGCCTTTGATGAGCGCCGTGCCGGCCGTCGGGCGGTCGAGGCCCAGGATCATGCGCATCGTGGTGGACTTGCCCGCCCCGTTCGGCCCGAGGAAACCGGTCACCGCACCCGGCTTCACATCCAGTGACAGATCGTCCACGGCCGTCCGGTCGCCGTAGCGTTTGCTCAATCCTCTAAGGCTGATCACACCAGCCCACGCTAGGCACCCGCCGGGCCGGCCACCATGGGGGCGGACCGCCGACCCGCATGGCGGACGACCGTAACGTCCCGCGCCGCAGCGCCCCGCGCCGCGCTCAGCCGCCCCGGGGTGCCGTGCTCGGCTTCGGCACCGCTCGGCTCACTGCCGGCTCGGCACCGCTCGGCTCACCGCCGGCTCGGCACCGTTCAGCTCGTCACCGCGAGCGCGAGCGGCAGCACGGCGGGTGCCCCCGCGTGGCGGAGCAGCGCGGCGCCCAGCGTCATGGTCCAGCCGGTGTCGACACGGTCGTCGACCAGCAGGACCGGTCCGCCCACTGCGGCGACCTCCGCCCCGAGCGCCGTGGGCATGGCGAGCGTGGCCCGGACCGCCTGGACCCGCTGGGCGCTGTTGAACCGCCGCGCGGGCGGCCCCGACCGGTAGCCCAGATCCCCGAGGTACGGCAGGCGCCCGACCTGGGCCAGCCGCTCGGCCAGGCTGCGGACCAGCAGCGGGCGGGTCGCCGACGGCACCGCGACCACGGCGGCCGGGCGGTGCGCCCACTCCCACGACGAGAGCACGGCGACCACCGCGGCGAACACGTCGTCGGGGACCGGGCCGTCGGGGGCGCCGTCGGCCAGCAGGGCGCGCAGCCGGTTGCCCCACCCGATGTCGGTCAGCCTGCCCAGCGCCCGGCCGGGCTCGGCGCCCAGCTCGGGCTTGATCCGGCCCTTGAGGTCGCTCAGCCCGGTCGGCCACTGCCGGCGCGGCTCGATCTCCACGCCGGGCCGGTGCAGGCTCGCGGCGGCGCGCTCGACGTCCTCCGCCTCGACCTCGGGCGAGCGGTGCCTGCCGGTGCAGTTGTCGCAGCGCCCGCACGGGGTGGCCGTGTCGTCGTCCAGCCTGCGGCGGAGGAACTCCTCGCGGCAGCCGGTGATGTCGAGGTATTCCAGCATGGCGCGCTGCTCGGCCTCGCGCTCGGCCGCGACCCGGGCGTAGCGCTCGGCGTCGTAGGCCCACTCCTCGCCGGTGGCCTCCCAGCCGCCCTTGACCCGGCGGACCGCGCCGTCGACGTCGAGGACCTTGAGCATGGTCTCCAGACGGGTCCGGCTGAGGTCGACCCGGCTCTCCAGCGCGGCGGTGGACATCACCCCGCCCTCCTCCAGCGCGGCCAGCACGGAGCGCACGACCGGCTCGGGCGGGAAGGCCAGCGAGGCGAAGTAGGCCCAGATCTCCCGGTCCTCGGCGCCGGGCAGCAGGATCACCTCGGCCCGCTCGACCCCGCGCCCGGCACGGCCGACCTGCTGGTAGTAGGCGACCGGCGACGGCGGGGCGCCGACGTGGACCACGAAGCCGAGGTCGGGCTTGTCGTAGCCCATGCCGAGCGCGGAGGTGGCGACCAGCGCCTTGACCTTGTTGTCGAGCAGCGCCTGCTCGGCGGCGAGCCGCTCGGCCTGCTCGGTCTGGCCGGAGTAGGCGATCACCTCGTGGCCCTGCTCGCGCAGGTGGGCGGCGACCTCCTGGGCGGCGGCCACGGTGAGGGTGTAGACGATGCCGGAGCCCGGCAGCTCGTGCAGGGTCCGGGCGAGCCAGGCCAGGCGCTGCTCGGCGCCGCGCAGCCGTACGACGCTCAGGTGGAGGCTCTCGCGCTCCAGCGGCCCGCGCAGCACGAGCGTCTCGTCGCCGAGCTGCTCGGCGACGTCGCGGGTGACGCGGGCGTTGGCGGTGGCGGTGGTGGCCAGCACCGGCACGCCCTCCGGCAGCTCCTCGAAGAGCGTGCGCAGCCGCCGGTAGTCGGGACGGAAGTCGTGCCCCCAGTCGGAGATGCAGTGCGCCTCGTCCACCACCACCAGGCCCGCGCTCTCGGCCAGCTCGGGCAGGACCTGGTCGCGGAACTCGGGGTTGTTGAGCCGCTCGGGGCTGACCAGCAGCACGTCGACCGCGCCCTCGGCGACCTGCCCGTAGATCTGCTCCCACTCCTCGGGGTTGGCGGAGTTGACGGTGACCGCGTGGATCCCGGCCCGCTCGGCGGCGGCGATCTGGTTGCGCATCAGGGCCAGCAGCGGCGAGACGATGACGGTCGGCCCCTCGCCCAGCTCGCGCAGGAGCGCGGTGGCGATGAAGTAGACGGCCGACTTGCCCCAGCCGGTGCGCTGCACGACGAGCACGCGGCGCCGGTCCTCCACCAGCGCCTTGATCGCCTCCCACTGGTCGTCCCGGAGCCGGGCGTGCTCCCCGGCGAGCGCCCGCAGGCGCTCCTCGGCCTCCTGCCGCAGCAGCTGCTCTTCGCTCACCGGTCATTGCTATCAGGTCCGGGCGACGGTTTCGTCCATCCCCGTACGGCCGGCCGGGAGCCGGCGGCGGGACGCCCCCCGCGCCCGCCCGGCCGTACGGCGGGCGCGGGGGGCGGGAGCGGGCGGCGGGCCGGCTCCTCCGGCGGTCAGATCTCCTCGACCGTCCCGCACTCCCCTTCCTTAATCGGGGCCGCCTTCTCGTCGGAGTAGGCGTCCTGCGCCGGGCCGTCGCCGCCCTCGAACCGGAAGTCGGGACGGTGGAACCGGTCGGGGGAGTCGCACTCCGTCCCCGCGCTCCACCGGTCGATCTCCTCGCCCTCCCAGTGGCGGAGCCTGCCGCCGGGCTCGTCCCGCCAGAACTCGTGGCGCGCCTTGATGTAGGCCATCACCCGGACGACGGGGTTCTTCTCGCCCGCGGGCCGGACCGCGTAGACGAACCGCGCCTCGTAGGTGACCACCAGCATCTCGCCGACGTCCTGGTCCTTGCCCGGCGCGGCGGAGAGCTTCCCCTTCACCTTGACGACGTCGCCGACCAGCTCGGTCGTCCCCGGCGCGAAGCTGAACACCCAGCCCCTGGTGTCCTTCTCCACGTCCTCGTGGTCGAGGTTCTTCAGGAAGAACGTGCGCTGCTCGGGGTCGAGCAGCCGGGCGTAGGCCTCGGGCTTCCCGCCGAGCAGGCTCTTCTCGTCGAGGTAGGCGGCCTCCAGCAGGCGTCTGCTGACCTGGTAGGCCGAGCGGACGTCCTTGGCGGAGAAGCGGCCCACGGCCTTGGCCTCGGGGATCTCGACGCCCGCGATCCCGTCGGCGAACCCCTCCGAGGGAGACCCCTTGAACGGCGCGTCCTCGGTGATCACGGCCGGGTCGGCCATCTCCCCCGCGGCCTTCCCCACTTCTTCCGCCACGTCTCCGAGCGCTCCGCAACCGGTCAGCGCTGCCAGCAGGCACATCACGGCGGCCGTCCGCCTCGATCCATGTCCGAGCATCGTCGAATCGTATTCGAGGCGGTCTTCTCTGGTTCCTCCGCATCCGGGGTGACCGGGGAGATGGTTTCATAGGGCTCACTATGGACGTCACCACCTGGTATCTCGAGCAGACCTCGCCGTCCGACCTGCGCCCCGCCGGGCCCCCGGCGATCGAGCTCGACATCGTGCGCGCCGAGGTGCCCGCCCCGGAGTTCAACCGCTTCCTCTACACCGCGGTCGGCGGAGACTGGCAGTGGACCGAGCGGCTGCCGTGGACCTGGCGGCAGTGGGCGGACTTCCTCGACCGGGGCGTGGAGACCTGGGTGGCCTACCACCGCGGCACCCCGGCGGGCTACGCCGAGCTGCTCCCCCACGAGGACGCGGCCGTCGAGATCGTCTCCTTCGGGCTCCTGCCCTGGGCGATCGGCAAGGGCGCCGGCGGGCGCCTGCTGGAGGTCGCCGCGGCCCGCGCCTGGGACCTGGCGGAGCGCCGGCCGGACGCCGAGCCGACCCGCCGGGTGTGGCTGCACACCTGCTCCCTCGACGGCCCGGCGGCACTGGCCAACTACCGCGCCCGGGGGTTCCGGGTCTACGACACCCGGACGAACGTCCCCGACGACCGGGACGAGGGCCGCACCCCGGGCCCCTGGCCGGGAGCCGGTCCCCGCACCCGCGCGTGACGGAGCGTGACGGAGGGCGGGCGGGGCCCAGGGCCCGGAAGCAGGCGGCGGGGCCCGCGACGGGCACGCCGGCGCCCCGGGCGGACCGGTCCGCCCGGGGCGTTGGAGTCGCGGGCACCCCTTGTCCTTCGGCACAATGTTCGATATGGCCCGACGGACGACCACACCCCCCGCTGACGAGGACTTCGAGGAGCGGATCGTCGACATCGACGTGTCCGCCGAGATGCGCACCAGCTTCCTCGAATACGCATACTCGGTGATCTACCAGCGTGCCCTGCCCGACGCCAGGGACGGCCTCAAGCCGGTCCAGCGCCGCATCCTGTACTCGATGCGCGAGATGGGCCTGCGGCCGGACCGGGGGCACGTCAAGTCGTCCCGGGTCGTCGGCGACGTCATGGGCAAGCTCCACCCGCACGGCGACACCGCCATCTACGACGCGCTGGTCCGCATGGCGCAGCCGTTCTCGATGCGGCTCCCGCTGGTCGACGGGCACGGCAACTTCGGCTCCCCCGACGACCTGCCGGCCGCGATGCGCTACACCGAGGCGCGCCTGGCCCCCTCGGCCATGGCGATGGTGGAGTCGATCGACGAGGACACCGTCGACTTCAAGCCCAACTACGACGGCCAGGAGACCGAGCCCACGGTCATGCCGTCGGCGTTCCCGAACCTGCTGGTCAACGGGGCCACCGGCATCGCGGTCGGCATGGCCACCAACATGGCGCCGCACAACCTGGGGGAGGTCGTCGCCGCCGCCCGCCACCTGCTGAAGAAGCCCCAGGCCACCCTCGAGGACCTGATGCGCTTCATCCCCGGCCCCGACCTGCCCACGGGCGGCACGATCATCGGGCTGGACGGCGTCCGCGACGCCTACGCGCGCGGGCGGGGCACCTTCCGGATGCGCGCCACCTGCTCGATCGAGCAGGTGAGCCCCCGGCGCAAGGGCATCGTCGTCACCGAGCTGCCGTTCAACGTCGGCCCCGAGCGCGTGGTCACCAAGATCCGTGAGCTGGTCACCGCCAAGAAGCTCCAGGGCATCTCCGACCTGAAGGACCTCAGCGACCGCCACCGCGGCCTCCGGCTGGTCATCGAGATCAAGAACGGCTTCATCCCGGAGGCCGTGCTGGAGGAGCTCTACCGGCTGACGCCGATGGAGGAGACCTTCGGCATCAACAACGTGGCGCTGGTCGACGGCCAGCCCCGCACCCTCGGCCTGCGCGAGCTGCTCCAGGTGTACGTCGACCACCGCCTCGAGGTGGTCCGCCGCCGCTCGGCGTACCGCCGCGGCAAGCGCGAGGAGCGCCTGCACCTCGTCGAGGGCCTCGTCGTCGCCCTGCTCAACATCGACGAGGTCATCCGCGTCATCCGCTCCTCGGACGACTCGGCCCAGGCGCGCGAGCGCCTGATGGAGTCCTTCGCGCTCTCGGAGATCCAGGCCGCCTACATCCTCGACACCCCGCTGCGCCGGCTGACCCGCTACGACAAGCTGGAGCTCGACCGGGAGCAGGAGACCCTGCGGGCGGAGATCGCCGAGCTGACTGCGATCCTGTCCTCGGAGGACCGGCTGCGCAAGGTCGTCTCCGACGAGCTCGCCCAGGTCGCCAAGACGTACGGCACGCCGCGCCGCACGGTCCTGCTGGAGTCCACCGGCGCGCCCCGCAAGGCCTCGGCTCCGATCGAGCTGGAGGTGCCCGACGACCCCTGCCTGGTCCTGTTCTCCTCCACGGGCCTGCTGGCCCGTACGGCCGACGCGAGCCCGCTGCCCCGCCAGGGCGAGCGCTCACCGCACGACGTGCTGGTCTCCGCGGTCGCCAGCACGGTCCGCGGCGAGGTGGGCGTGGTCACCAGCCTGGGCCGGATGATCCGGATCCAGGTGGTGGACCTGCCGACGCTCCCGCCCTCGGACGACCCGCCCTCGTTGTCCGGCGGCCACCCCGTCTCCGAGTACGTCACGCTCAATCCCGGCGAGAAGGTGGTGGGCGTCGGCTCCCTCGACCCCGACGGACCGGGCCTGGCGCTCGGCACCGCGCAGGGCGTGGTGAAACGGGTCGTGCCCGACTACCCGGCCAACCGCGACGAGTTCGAGGTCATCGGGCTCCGGGACGGCGACACCGTGGTGGGCGCGGTCGAACTGGCCTCCGAAGAGCACGACCTGGTCTTCATCACCTCCGACGCGCAGCTCCTGCGCTTCCCCGCCTCCGTCGTGCGGCCGCAGGGCCGTCCCGCGGGCGGCATGGCCGGGATCCGGCTGGACGAGGCGGCGCACGTGATCTGGTTCGGCGCGGTGGACCCCTCCCTGGAGTCCAGGGTCGTGACGATCGCCGGTTCCTCCACCGCGCTGCCCGGCACCCAGACCGGCGGGGTGAAGGTGTCCGACTTCGCCGAGTACCCCGCGAAGGGGCGCGCCACCGGCGGCGTGCGCGCCCAGCGCTTCCTGAAGGGCGAGGACGTGCTCCTGCTCGCCTGGGCCGGACCCGGTCCGGCCCGGGCCGTCTCCGCCACCGGCAAGCCGGTCCCGCTCCCCGAGGAGCTCGGCCGCCGGGACGGCTCCGGTGTCCGCCTCACGCACGCGGTCGCCGCGGTGGGCGGCGCGCTGGGCTCCTCCCCGGGTGATGACGCGGCCTCCGGTGGGCGGGCCGCCCCACCGCCGGCCGAGTAGCCGCACCGGCGCCGCGCCCCGGAGGGCGGCGCGCGGAGGTGCGGCGGACGCCGCCCCCGGGACGTGCGCGCGGAGGTGCGGCGGACATCGCCCCCGGGACGTGCGCCGGCGGACCGTGCGGATCCGCCGGCGCCCGCCCGCGCTCCGGGGCCCCGTTCCGCCTCAGTCCACGCAGAGGCAGAACGGGTGGCCGGCCGGGTCGAGGTACACCCGGAACGAGCCGTCCTCGCTGGGCTGGTGTTCGTGCTTGACCGCGCCCAGCTTGAGCACGGCGGCCTCGGCCTCGTCCGGGTCGTCGACGGTCAGGTCGAGATGGAACTGCTGGGGCCGGTCCGGGTCGGGCCACTCCGGCGGCCGGTGGTCCGGCGCCTTCTGGAAGGAGAGGCGCTGCGACTGCTCGCCGGTGAGGGTCACCCAGTCGTCCTCCTCGGTCGTGGTCCTCCAGCCGAGGAGCTCCCCGTAGAAGGCGGCCAGGCGGCCGGGGTCGGGGCAGTCGAGGACGACGGCCCGCATGCGTGCGATCGACACGGTTCCTCCCAGAAGTGACACCGCCGAAGTCGCGAAGACGGTGTTGCCGATGGTCGAGCACCCCCTTCCCTCCCGCCGCGGGGTCATGCACGCCGCAGGCACCCGATCGCGCCCCGGTCCCGGCCCGTCTCACGCCGGGAACGGGGACCGCCGGGCGGCCTCCGGAGCGGCACGGGTGGGAGGAAGCAGGTCAGGCGGGCGAGCCCTGCAGGGCGGACCGGATCGCCGCCAGCAGCTGCCGGGGCTCACCCGCCTCCCAGAGCCGGATGAGCCGGTCGACCTCCTCGTGCGCACGGAAGTCACCCGCCCCCTCGGGCCCGAAACACCCCACCTCCGCGAGGGCCACCAGCTGCGGGTCGTCGTCGTCGAGCGACTCGACGTACACCGTCGCGTCCAGCAGCGCGAGCGCGGAGCGCGCGTTGCGCCCTCCGTCCCGCAGCTCCACGCGGTCCAGCTTCTTGCGGGCCTGGGCGCGCAGGTATCCGGCCAGGGATTCGGTTCTGCTCATGATTCTTCCCACATGTCTTTACTTTACGTCAGTGCATCATCACCTAAAGTGATCCGCGATGGCGGGATCTTAGCCGAGAAGACCCGGAGTGGGACCCCGGAAACCTCTATGAAACGGACATGAGGGATCATCGATCTGCCCATTTCACCGACCGAGAGGTATGCCTGTGAGCGCCTTCGACGACCTGCTGGCCGGCAACGAGAAGTTCGCCTCGACGTTCACCGACGCCGAGCTGACCGGCACGGCGGCCCGCGGACTGGCCGTGGTCACCTGCATGGACTCCCGCATCGACCCCTTGGGCGTGTTCGGGCTGCGGCCCGGCGACGCGAAGATCCTGCGCAACGCCGGGGCCCGTGTCACCGACGACGTGCTGCGCACCCTCGTGCTGGCCGTCTACCTGCTGGGGGTGAACCGGGTCCTGGTGATGCCGCACACCGACTGCGGCATGGCGAAGGTCACCGACGACGACGTGCACGGGATCGCCGCGCGGCAGGGCGTGGACACCCGCAGCCTGGAGTTCCACACGGTCCCGGACCAGGGCGCCGCCCTCCGGCACGACCTGCTCAGGATCAGGACCAGCCCCTTCCTGCCCCAGGACATGCCCGTGGGCGGCGCCATCTACGACGTGCGCACCGGAAGGCTGCTGCCGGTCGAGATGTGACCTCACCCCGCGCGGCACCCGGGGCGCGGAGCCCTCGGGCCTCGCGGGCGAGGCCGGCCGGGAACCGCGGGCGGAGAGGACCGCGGACAGGGCGAA
>NZ_BAAAUT010000066.1:0-16715 GCF_039534085.1 Planomonospora alba | reverse complement strand
GGGATCTCCGGGAGGGCCGCCCGGCCGCAGGTCAGGCGTCGATCTGGTCGCGGTCGATCGCGGCCGCGTTGCCGACGATGAACTCCCGGCGCGGGGCCACGTCGCTGCCCATGAGGAGGTCGAAGATGCGCTCGGCCTCCGCCGCGTCCTCGATCCGGACCCGGCGCAGGGTCCGGTGCCGGGGTTCCATGGTGGTCTCCGCCAGCTGGTCGGCGTCCATCTCGCCGAGACCCTTGTAGCGCTGGACCGGGTCCTTCCACCGCTTGCCGCGGCGCTCGAGGTCGGCCAGGACGCGGTGGAGCTCGGCGTCGGAGTAGCAGTAGACGTACTTCTCCTTGCCCCTGCCCGGATTGAGGATCTCGATCCGGTGCAGCGGCGGGACGGCGGCGAAGACCCGGCCCGCCTCCACCAGCGGCCGCATGTAGCGGTGGAACAGGGTCAGCAGCAGGCACC
This sequence comes from Planomonospora alba, assembly GCF_039534085.1. NCBI lineage: Bacteria > Bacillati > Actinomycetota > Actinomycetes > Streptosporangiales > Streptosporangiaceae > Planomonospora > Planomonospora alba. The sequence goes on along the minus strand of NZ_BAAAUT010000066.1, from coordinate 16,262 downwards.
GGATGTGGGCGCCGTCGACGTCCGCGTCGGCCATCAGGATGACCTTGCCGTACCGCGCGGCTTCGAGGTCGAACGACCGCCCGGAGCCGGCCCCGATGACCTGGATGATCGCCGCGCACTCGGCGTTCTTCAGCATGTCGGAGACGGAGGCCTTCTGCACGTTCAGGATCTTGCCGCGGATCGGCAGCAGCGCCTGGAACTCCGAGTCGCGGGCCGCGCGGGCGGTGCCCAGCGCCGAGTCGCCCTCTACGATGAACAGCTCGCTGCGGTCGACGTCGTCGCTGCGGCAGTCGACCAGTTTGGCCGGGAGCGCGGAGTTCTCCAGGGCGGTCTTGCGCCGCTGGTTGTCGCGGTGCTCCCGGGCCGCGATGCGGGCCTTGGCCGCGGCGGCGATCTTCTCCAGGACCGCGCGCAACTGCGGCTTGAGCGCGCGCGACGGGTTGGCGAAGCGCTCCTTGAGCTCCTTGGAGACGACGTGGGAGACGATCCTGCTGGCCGCCGCCGTGCCCAGGACCTCCTTGGTCTGCCCTTCGAACTGCGGCTCGGGCACCCGGACGGTCACCACCGCGGTGAGCCCCTCCAGGATGTCCTCCCGGGTGACCGGGGCGTCGTTGGCCTTGAGCAGGCGGGTCTCCCTGAGCTGCTCGTTCAGCGTGCGGACCAGGGCGCGCTCGAACCCGCTGACGTGGGTGCCCCCCTTCGGGGTGGCGATCACGTTGACGAAGGAGCGCACGGTGGCGTCGTAGCCCTTGCCCCAGCGCAGCGCCACGTCCACGGTGAGCTCGCGCTGGATCTCGGTGGGGGTCATGTGGCCCAGGTCGTCGAGGACGGGGACGGTCTCGTGGAAGTGGCCGACCCCCTGCAGGCGCAGCACCTCGCAGACGGCCTCGTCGCGGGCCAGGAACTCGGTGAACTCGGAGATGCCGCCGTCGAAGCGGAACTCCTCCTCGGACGGCTCCTCCCCCCGGCTGTCGCGCACGGTCAGGGTCAGGCCGGGCACCAGGAACGCGGTCTGCCGGAGCCGGACGTGGATCTCGTCGAGGGAGACCTCGGCCTCGGGCAGGAAGATCTGGCGGTCCGCCCAGAAGCGGACGCGGGTGCCGGTGGCGGCGCGGTCGAGCGGCCCGCCGTCGCGCAGGCCCGACTTCTTCTTGAACTTGGCGGTGGGCCCGTCGCCGTCGAAGATCCCGGGGACGCCCCGGCGGAAGCTGATCTGGTGGGTCCGGCCCTCGCGGTCGACCTCGACGTCCAGCCGGGAGGACAGGGCGTTCACCACGGAGGCGCCGACGCCGTGCAGACCGCCGGAGGCGGCGTAGGAGCCGCCGCCGAACTTGCCGCCGGCGTGGAGCTTGGTGTAGACGAGCTCGACACCGGCCAGGCCGCTCTTGGGCTCGATGTCGACGGGGATGCCGCGCCCGTTGTCCCGCACCTCGATCGAGCCGTCGGGGTGGAGCTCGACCTCGATGCGCGTGCAGTGGCCCGCCAGGGCCTCGTCGACCCCGTTGTCCACGATCTCCCAGAGACAATGCATGAGACCGCGGCTGTCGGTGGACCCGATGTACATGCCCGGGCGCTTGCGGACGGCTTCGAGCCCTTCCAGCACCGACAGATGACGGGCCGTATAACCCGCCTCCGTGCTAACTGCGGTCACACCCACTCCCTATCCTCGAACACGTGTGCGCAGCTTACCGTTTTCCCGCGGCAGCGCGTCCCAGCTTGCCAGGAGGAGCCGGTCCGCGTTACCCGCGGCGAGACCCTCGTCACCACCGGCGACATTCCGCTCTCGGCGTACTCGCGGGCCGGTTGGGAACGTCCGCATCGGGTTAGATGTTGTCTCAAGTGACTGACGCCCGATCCCCCACGTCGGGGATGACCCGAAAGGCGATACGTGACTGGAGCACTCGCCCCCGCCAAGCCTCTGAAGGCCACGGACCGCTGCGACCGGTGTGGCGCCCAGGCTTACATCCGCGCAACCCTTCCTGTCGGTGGGGAGCTGCTGTTCTGCGCCCACCACGGGCGGCAGCACATCGCCGTGCTGAGGGACAGGGGCGCCGACATCCAGGACGAGTCGGCACGCCTGAGCGCGACCCCCGCAACCGCACGCAACGACGAACGCTAAGACCATCGGGGTCCGCATCAGCGGACCCGATAGTGATATCGGCCCGACACCGTGAAGCCCAGCCGCTCGTAGAGCGACCGGGCCGCGGTGTTGGTCTCCACCACGACGAGATACGCCCGCTCAGCGCCCTGTTCCCGCCCATGCGAGAGCAGGGCGTTCAGCATGCGCAGCCCGTGGCCGCGCCGGCGCGCGTGCGCCGCCGTGGCCATGCAGTAGATCCCGAGCCACTCCCCCTGGACGACGCCCCTCCCGACGGCCTCGCCGTCGATCGATCCGTAGACGGCCGGCGTCCCGGTGAGGATCCGCACGGCCGTCTCCCGGGCCTCCTCGCCGCCCCTGCCGTCCACCTCCCACCACACGTCCAGCCACCGGCGGTCAGGCTCCGCCGCGAGCCGGACCTGCGGGACCGAGCCGTCCTCCGGCCCGCGGGCCGTCCCGTCCCGCGCCGGGGCCGCCGCCCTCCGGGCGTCCACGGGCCCGCCACCGGCCTCCCGGGGGGTCGCGGCGCCGCCGTCCGCCGCCGTCCCGGCGCACGCCAGCGGCGCGGTCATCACCAGCGTCGGGTCCACCAGCCGGTAGCCGCGCGCCCGGAGCAGGCCGTCCAGACCGGGGGCCGCCCCCATGCCGACGGAGAACACACAGGGCAGTCCCCGCTCCGCGTAGAACTTCTCCGCCTCGTCCACGGCCGCCTCCGGGTCCTCCCGCTCCCCCAGCGGCAGCACCGAGTTGGCGCGCTTGGTCACCCCGCCCGCGGCGCGCAGCGTCCACCCGCCCGCGGCCACCCGTTCGGCGGCCGGCCACGCCTGGTCCACGAGCCGGTCGAACACCTCGTCCGTCACGACATATGATCATAGGTCTCCACGTGATCCGGCGCGCACCGGCCCGGGTGGACCGCCGGGTCACCCTGCCCCTGGACGGCCCCTAAGCTCGCAACCGTGCTGATTCTGCTGCCTCCGTCGGAGGGCAAGGCCGCGGCGGGCGACGGGCCCGCCCTCGACCTGTCCGCGCTGAGCTTCCCGTCCCTGCCCCGGCGGACCGCGCTGGACGCGCTGAGCGCGCTGTGCGAGCGCCCGGAGGCGCGATCCGTGCTCGGCCTCTCGGAGGGCCTGGGCCACGAGGTCGCCCGCAACAGGCGGCTGAGGACCGCCCCCACGCTGACGGCAGCCGAGCTCTACACCGGGGTGCTCTACGACAACCTCGGCCTGGCCTCGCTGTCCGCGGAGGCCGGCGCCCGCGCCGCGGAGAGCCTGCTGATCTTCTCCGGGTTGTGGGGACTGCTCCGCACCACCGACCGCGTCCCGCCGTACCGGCTGTCCATGGGTGTGAAGCTGCCGCCGATCGGCAACCTGGCGGCCTTCTGGCGCCGCGCGCTCACCCCCCTGCTGGACGAGGAGCCCGGCCTGGTCGTGGACCTGCGCTCCAGCACCTACGCGGCCGCCTGGCGGCCGGGCGACCGGGCGGTGGCGGTGCGCGTGCTCAAGGACGGCAAGGTCGTCAGCCACATGGCCAAGGCGACCCGGGGCGCGGTCGCCCGCTCCCTGCTGGAGTCCGGCGCCGACCCGCGGAGCCCGGACGAGCTGGCCAAGCTCCTCGGCGACCTCGGGCACGTGGTCGCCCTGGGCCCGGCCCCGGGCGGCAGGCGCCCGTGGACCCTCGACGTCATGGTGTGACGGCGCGGGGCCCGCCGGAACCACCGGGCCTGACTCCTCCGGGAAGGGCCGGGGCGACCGGCCGCCCCGGCCGCGGACGGGCGCCGGTGCGCCTCGGGCCGTCACGGAGCAGGCGCCCGGACACGCGGAAGCGGCCCGCACCGGTCGGTGCGGGCCGCTCCTGCTTCGCTCTCCTTCGCCGGGCGCTCCCCCGCCCGTGCTCCGGCCCGCCGGACGGCGGGCCGGGAGCCACTAGTCCAGATAGTCGCGCAGGACCTGGGAACGGGACGGGTGGCGGAGCTTGGACATGGTCTTCGACTCGATCTGGCGGATGCGCTCGCGCGTCACCCCGTAGACCTTGCCGATCTCGTCCAGGGTCTTCGGCTGCCCGTCGGTGAGGCCGAACCGCATGGAGACGACGCCCGCCTCGCGCTCGGACAGCGTGTCCAGGACGGAGTGGAGCTGCTCCTGCAGCAGCGTGAAGCTGACCGCGTCCGCGGGCACGATCGCCTCGGAGTCCTCGATGAGGTCGCCGAACTCGCTGTCGCCCTCCTCGCCCAGCGGGGTGTGCAGGGAGATCGGCTCGCGGCCGTACTTCTGGACCTCGATGACCTTCTCGGGGGTCATGTCGAGCTCGCGGGCCAGCTCCTCGGGAGTGGGCTCGCGGCCGAGGTCCTGCAGCATCTGCCGCTGGACGCGGGCCAGCTTGTTGATGACCTCCACCATGTGGACCGGGATGCGGATGGTCCGCGCCTGGTCGGCCATGGCACGGGTGATCGCCTGCCGGATCCACCACGTGGCGTAGGTCGAGAACTTGTAGCCCTTGGTGTAGTCGAACTTCTCGACCGCGCGGATCAGGCCCAGGTTGCCCTCCTGGATCAGGTCCAGGAAGAGCATGCCGCGGCCGGTGTAGCGCTTGGCCAGCGAGACCACCAGGCGGAGGTTGGCCTCCAGCAGGTGGTTCTTGGCCCGGCGGCCGTCCTCGGCGATCCACTCCAGCTCGGCGCGGACGTCCACCGGCAGCTTGTCGCCCTCGGTGGCGAGCTGCTCCTCGGCGAACAGGCCGGCCTCGATGCGCTTGGCCAGCTCGACCTCCTGCTCGGCGTTGAGCAGGGGGACCTTGCCGATCTGCTTGAGGTAGTCCTTGACCGGGTCGGCGGTGGCCCCGGCCGCGGCGACCTGCGCCACGGGGGCGTCGTCGTCGTCGTCGGAGAGGATCAGGACCTCGTCGTCGCCCTGCACGGCACCCTCGGCACCGGGCTTGGCCTCCTCGTCGGTCTCGTCGGCCTCGACCTCCGCCTCGGCCTCGACGTCCTCGACCTCCACCTCGAGATCGAAGTCCTCGATCTCGACGTCCTCGAGGTCGAGCTCCTCCTCGTCCTCCCCCACGACAGCCTTCGGCTTCGGCTCGGCCTTGGGCGCGGGCTTGTCGGGACCGGTGCTCTTGGCCGGCCCGGAGGCGGGCTTCTTCGCCGCCGGAGCGGCCTTCTTCGCAGGGGCCGGCTTGGCCGGGGCGGCGGGCTTCTTGGGCGCGGCCTCGGAACCGCCGACGACCGCGGTGACGGTCTCGGGCTGCTGCTCCTTGGCCGCCGCGGCGGCGGTCTTGGTCTTCTTGACCGGAGCGGCCGTGGCGGGAGTGCGGCGCTTGCTCGAAGCCCTGGACTTCTTGGGGCCCGCGGAGTCCTCAGCAGTCAGTCGTACGGTGATGCCCTCTTTGCTGAGGCTGCGCAGGATCCCAGCGACCTGCGCCATCGGGATGTCCGCTTCCTCGACGGCCTTGCGGACATCCTCGGACTCGAGGAACCCCTGCGAGCGTCCCCGCTCCATCAGCTGCTGAATGACGGGCTCGTTCAGCTCGGATGGCTTCGAGCGAGTCGAACTTGCAGGCGACACGAACACCTCTCGAAGGAAAGCGTGACGAGAATGGACTCAGATGCCCGCTAGGGGCGGATGCCTCTAGTTGTTGGTCAGAGAGGCCGCACGAACCGCGACGCACCTGTCCAGCATTCTGACATGACACCGTGATCCAAACGGCCGCCTCCTGGCGGTTGCCCTCCACCCTAGGCCGACAGAGACAGTAGTGCGTACGGAAGCGGAGCACCGATATCCGAAAGCAACCCTTATGACTGTTTCATTCAGTCACTCTTCGTGGTTGGAGGAACATGAATTGCAAGCACCGTGACGTCGTCATCCTGCTCATACCCCGCCAGCATGCGATCCACCAGGAAATCCAACAACATATGGGGGTTCCCGACAACTTCCGGTGGAGCTTCGGTCACGACAGAGCAAAGCTCTGCGAGCCCGGCGTCCAGTCCGCGCTTGCGGTTCTCCACCAGACCGTCCGAGTACAGGACGGCGGTGTGGCCCGGCGGGACGCAGAAGCGGAACTGGCGGCGGCTCGCCGGCCAGCCGAGCGGCGTGCCCGGCTCCCCCTCGCACAGCAGCGGCACGCCCTGCGGTGAGACCAGCAGGGGCGGCGGATGACCGGCCAGGGCCAGCGTGCCCTCGCCCGTCCCGGGCTCCACCACCATGTAGGCCAGGGTGGTGACCTGCTCCTCCTCCTCGGTCGCCTCGAAGACGCGGTCCAGGCCGGTGAGGACCGCCGCGGGCGGCGGGTTGGTCAGCGCCAGCGCCCGCATCGCGTTGCGGATGCGGCCCATCCCCGCCGCGGCCTTGACGCCCTTGCCCATGACGTCGCCCACCACGGCCGCGACCCGGCCGTCCTGCAGGACGAACGCGTCGTACCAGTCGCCGCCCACCTGCACGTGGCGGCTGCCGGAGCGGAACCGCTGGGCGAGCATGAGCCCGCGCACCACCGGCAGGCGGTCCGGCAGCAGGCTGCGCTGGAGCGTCTCCGCGGTGCGGTGCTCCCGCTCGAACAGCGTGGCCCGCTCGACGGCGAGCGCGCACTGCCCGGCGAGCGCCTCCAGGAAGACGCCGTCCTCCTGGGAGATCTTCTGCGGGCGGGTGAAGGCGAACCGCAGCGCGCCCAGGGCCCGGCCCGCGGCCAGCAGCGGCAGCCCCACCCAGGCCCGCTCGTCGCTGTGCTCCAGGAAGCCGCGGATGGCCTCCTCCTCGCCCCCGGCGTCCACCAGCTGGGTGACCAGGCTCTCCGGCGACTCCGCGAAGACCGGGCGGCGGCTGTTGACCGCCATCGTCATCACGCTGGTGTGCGAGAGCGGCAGCTCCTCGCCCGGCGCGCCCGGGACGTCCGGGATGCCGCCGCTGTTGACGAGCTTCAGCGCGGCCCGGTCGGCGTCGAGCAGCGCCACCGCCGAGCGGTCGGCGGCCAGCGCCGTACGGCCCACGTCGATGATGACCTGGACGACCTGCTCCACGGTCAGCGCCTCGGCGAGCTGCGCGGTGGCCCCCTGCAGCCGCGCGGTCCGCAGCGCGGCCGCGCCGAGCTGGTCGGTCAGCCGGCCGCGCATCTCCTCGGCCTCGCGCTGCGGGGTGACGTCGGTGTTCGCCCCGACCCACTCGACCACCCGGCCGTGCCGGACGATGGGCACGGCGCGCACCTCGAAGTGGCGGTAGCCGCTGGCCCGGGTGCGGACCCGGTAGCTCCACTCGAACATGGTCCGGCCGCGCAGCGCCTCCCTCCACGCCTCCTCGGTGTGCGCGCGGTCGTCCGGGTGGACCGCCTCCAGCCAGCCGCCCTCGAGGTATTCCTCGAGCCCCTGGCCGGTGATGGCGCGCCACTGCGGCGCGTCCTCCTGGACCGCGCCGTTCGGCGCGGTGATCCACACGAGCTGCGACTGCGCCTCGACGAGCGACCGGTAGCGCTCCTCGCTGCGCCGCAGCCCCTCCTCCACGAGCCTGCTCCCGGTGACGTCGACGCCCACCAGGCAGACGGCGCGCAGCACGCCCTTGTCGTCGTGGACCGGCGAGAAGGTCAGGGACCAGTGGCGGGTCTCCCCCTCGGCCGTGCGCACCCGCACCCGCTGGTCGGCCTCGGCCTCCCCTCCCCCCGCGACGGCGCGGACGGCGCCCTCGATCAGGGCCGCGAGGTCGGCGGAGAGCAGCTCACCGGGGGCGCGGCCGAGCAGCCGCTCGGACGGCAGCCCCACCATTCCGGCGAAGAGCTCGTCCACCCGCTGGAACCGGCCGGCGGGGTCGAAGAAGGCGAAGGCGAACGGCGACTCCGCCAGCAGGCCCTGCAGCAGGCCGGAGTCCGAGATGTCCACACCCGACTCCCGGGGACGGGGCACGGAGGTTTCGGCGCTCATGGTCGGCACCTCCGTCGCGTGCCAGGGTCTCCCACGAGGCACATCTCCAAACTTGCGAATTGGCGTAGCGCAGCTCCGGGAACCGGATCCTGCAGTACATCATCGGCGATGGGCGTCTGCGGGCGGAAGTCCCGCCCGCGATGCGACGAGCATCCCCGGCCCGAGGACCAGGGTCTTCCACGGTAACGCGCCGGGGACCGGCGCGAGAGGTCCTCGCCCCGCACGACCGGCGGGCCCCCCTCCGGGGCCCGTGGACGCCCCGCCCCCGCCGGAACGCGGATCCCGCGGCCTCCCGCCCCCATCACCACGGGAGACGGCGGGGACCTCGCGTCCCCGCCGCGCCCTCGGCGCACCCTGGCGGTCACCGCCGGCGCGTTCGAGCGCTCGCGGCCAGGACCCTAGCAGGATCGAGCCGGACCGTCCCGACAACCGCCCACCTCGCCTCCTCCGACCACCCGGGCAAGATCAGCCTACTGACTCGCCCCCGATTTGGCTTCCCCTTCGGAGAGGCATTCTTTACTTCTTCCCCTCGCGCAGTGGTCAACACTGAAGTCAGCTTTCCCCCTCGCCCTCCGGAGGGTTGACAGCCGCACGATAAGTTGTGGAATGAAGACGCACGTCCCCGTCGTCCGTCCGGGGGTTGTCCCCGGTGATCCCGGAGGAATGTGACAGCCATGACAGCTCTCGCCACCCGCTCCGCCCGCAGTGCGACCACCGCACTCCACGAGCCCGTGAGCCGTCGCCTGGCCGCCGAGTTCCTCACCGTCCCGCCCGGCACCATCGACCGCTGTGTGGCCGACGTCTGCGCCTGCACCGAGCATCTCGGCGTCGAGGCCACCCCCGAGATCGTCGAGCGGGTCGCCCGCGAGCACCTGCTCGCGATCGTCAACTCCGCGCCGCCGCCGCGGAGTCCCCGGTAACATCGGGATCACCGAGCCGCGTTCCGCCCACCCTGCGGCCCGGGAACGCGAGAAGGTTGGAACGTGAGCGAGCGCGGCGGGCGAACCGATGAGCACGGGCAGCATCCGCGAGTGCGGACTCCACGCCGCAGGCGGGGAAGCCGCATGAGCGAGCGCAGCGAGCGGACCAACGAGCACGGCGGCATCCGCGGATGCGAACTCCACGCCCCGGACGAGGAGGGCGCATGAACGGGTGGTTCGATGAGTGACGACGGCCTGAGGTCCGCACGGTCGACGGAGGAGGCCGGGTGAGCCGCCGACACCGCAGGGACCCGCGGGAGATCCACGCCCCGGACGAGGTGTTCGCCGAGATGCTGCTGGCCGCGCGCGAACTGCTCGCCGTGCGGAGCCCGCTGGACGCCGAGCTCATGGTCTCCGACATGATCGGCGCCTGGTGGGGGCGGCGGCTGCGGCGCGGGGACGCCGAGCAGGTCCTCGGCGAGGGACTGGTCGACTACGCCGCCAAGGCGGGCACGCCCGCCGCGCTGACCCTGCTGATCGCGCTGGCCTACCTCGGCACCGCCCGGCAGGCGGCCAAGGCGGAGGGCGCGGCGCTGGCGCTCATCGAGCGCGACGTGGCCCGGCCCCGCTGGGCCGACCGGCTGGGTGCGGTCAAGCCGACCGGCTGCTACGTCTCCCGGGACGCCTACGGCGACCAGGACACCGTGGTGTGCACCTTCGGCTACCGGGGCACCGAGAGCGGCGAGAGCGAGGACCGGCACGCGCTCGTCATGGTCGTCGACTACAACATGCGGGGCATCGCCCGCGACGCGTGGGTCTCCTCCCATGTGGACAAGCTGCTGGAGCAGGCCAGGGCCGAGGCCGAGGCCAGCCCGATGCTCCGGTTCGAGGAGATCGAGCCCCAGCAGGCCAGGGCGCTGCTGGAGTCGGCCATGAAGGCCACGGCGGACTACGGCGACCGCAGGACGCTCCCGCCGGTCAGCGACAGCTACAGCGCCTACCACGCCTTCGCCCGCTCCCGGATCAAGGCGCTCCCGCCGGGCCGCAAGCGCCCCGCCCCGCTGCACAGCGAGGCGCCCTACAGCCGCGACCGCAGGGCCATGCTGGCTGCGGAGTTCCTCTCGTCCGACGCGGCCGAGCATCTGTCGGACCCGTCCGCCGCCTCACGCTGCGCCGACCACATCATCGACTACGGCTGCGACCAGGACTTCGGCCGCCCGCTGCGGGTCAGCCCGACCAAGTGCGAGACGTTCATGCTCGACTGGCTGCCGCGCAAGGTGATGCTGAGCCCCGCCGAGCAGGAGGCGGTGCCGTACGTGCTGTCGGCGTGGGCGCGCTTCACCGCGCCGCGCACCGGGCTGTCGGACGAGGCGCTGCGCGCGACGCTCGACGGGATCTGGGAGGCGACGGCCCGGTTCGCCGAGGCCTACCGCGACCCGACGACCTTCGGCCTGGAGCGCGACCTGGTGGAGCGGCTGCTGCCGGACGGCGACCTGTCCGCGCTGGCCCGGCGGGTGTTCGCCTTCCCTTTCCTGCAGGGCGAGCACGGCGAGGTCAAACTCGACCTGCTCAACCCGGCCGACGAGGGCGACCGCCGGCTCCTGCTGGAGATCGACCACGTCGGCGAGCCCGTCCGCCCCGACCACGACGAGCACCTGGCCTGGCACGAGGAGATCGCCGCGCGGCTGTGGGAGGGTGACCCCCCGCAGCTGTGGGAGGCCGCGCAGCGGCTGCTGGACCTCGGCCACGACCGGCACGAGGTGCTGCACGTGCTGATCGAGATCGCCGAGCGGATCGGGGACGACCCGGAGGCGCTGGCCGACGCGCTCGACGACATCGCGGACATCCCCGACGAACCCCCGCTGTAGGCGAGCACCGTGACGATCGATCTCAACGCCGACCTCGGTGAGGGCTACGGCATCTGGACGCTGGGCGACGATCTGGCCCTGCTGGACGTGGTGACCAGCGCGAACGTCGCCTGCGGCTTCCACGCCGGCGACCCGCTGACCATCCGCCGCACCTGCGCGGCCGCGGTCGAGCGGGGGGTGCGGATCGGGGCGCAGGTCTCCTACCGGGACCTGGCCGGGTTCGGGCGCCGCGAGATGGAGGTGGACCCGGAGGAGCTCTGCGCCGAGGTGCTCTACCAACTGGCGGCGGTGGACGGCGTCGCCAGGACCGTGGGGGGCCGCGTCTCCTACGTCAAGCCGCACGGCGCCCTGTACAACAGGGTCTGCCGCGACCCGGAGCAGGCCGAGGCGGTCGTGGCGGCCGTCGCCGACTACGACGGGAGCCTGCCGGTGCTCGGCCTGCCGGGCTCGGTCGTCCACCGGGTCGCCGCCGGCCGGGGGCTGCCCGTCGTCGCCGAGGCCTTCGCCGACCGCGCCTACACGCCCGCCGGGACGCTGGTCCCCCGGCGCGAGCCCGGTGCGGTGATCCACGATCCGGAGACCGTCGTGGCCCGGGCCGTGCGCATGGCCACCGACCGGACGGTGACCGCCGTCGACGGCTCCGAGGTCCCGGTGGACGCCCGCTCGGTCTGCGTGCACGGAGACACCCCCGGCGCCGTACGGCTGGCGCGGGCCGTGCGCGACGGCCTGGTCCGGGCAGGGGTCGCCGTGGAGGCGTTCACGTGAGTGCGGCGGAGGGCGCGGTCGTCCGCCCGGCCGGGGAGCACGGCCTGCTGGTGGAGACCGGGTCGCTGGAGGCCTCGCACCGGCTGGACGCGCTGCTGCGGGCCGACCGCCCCGCGGGGGTCACGGAGATCGTTCCCGGCCCGGCGACCGTGCTGGTCGTCGCGCCGGGCGCCGACCGGACCCGCCTGCGCGCCCGCCTGGCCGAGGCCGCGCGGACGGCGCGCGGCCCGGCTCCGGGCGGCGCCGTCCCGCAGCGGCTGGTCACCGTCCCGGTGGTCTACGACGGCGCCGACCTGGACGACGTGGCCGAGCTGTGCGGGATGACGGCCGAGGAGGTCGTCGAGCGGCACACCGGGCGGGAGCTGGTGGCGGGCTGGCTGGGGTTCGCACCGGGCTTCGCCTACCTGACCGGCCTGGACCCCGCGCTGCACGTGCCGCGGCTGGCCACCCCGAGGACCTCGGTGCCCGCCGGGGCGGTGGCGGTCGCCGGCCCTTACTCCGCGGTCTACCCCTCGGCCTCTCCGGGCGGCTGGCGGCTGCTGGGCCGCTCCCCGATGCCCGTGTGGGACGTGGCCGCCGATCCTCCGGCCGTGCTGACCCCGGGCACCCGGGTGCGTTTCCGGGCGGTCGCCGGATGACCGTCCGCCCCTCCCCTGCCCCCGCCGCGCGCGGCGGATCCGTCCTCGCCGGCCCGGTCCGGCCCGGGCGCCCGGTGGCCGCATGATCGAGGTGGTCGCGCCGGGGCCGTACGCCACGGTGCAGGACCTCGGCCGTCCCGGCTACGGGCATCTCGGGGTGCCCCGCTCCGGGGCCGCCGACGCGCCGAGCCTGAGGCTGGCCAACCGCCTGGTCGGCAACCCGGAGGGCGCGGCCGGGATCGAGCTGACCTTCGGCGGGGCCGTGCTGCGCTTCCTGCGCGGCGCCTGGACCGCGCTGGCCGGCGCCCCCTGCCCCATCGCCCTGGCGGGAGGCTCACCGGGGATGCACGCGCCCTTCTGGGTGCCGGCCGGCGGCGAGCTGCGGGTGGGCACGCCGGCGGCGGGTCTGCGCACCTATCTCGCGGTCCGCGGCGGCATCGACGTGCCGCCGGTCCTGGGCAGCCGCTCGGCGGACTCGCTCTCCGGGCTCGGCCCGGCCCCGCTCGCCCCGGGCCGGGTGCTGCCGGTGGGTCCGACCGGCGCTCTGCCGCCGATCACCGTGGACGCCGCGCCCGCGCGCGGGGGCGCACCGGGTGCGCTGCGGGTGCTGCCCGGGCCCCGGGACGACTGGTTCGCCCCGGGGGCGCTGGCCGCGCTGTGCGCGCAGCCGTACGAGGTGAGCCAGGACAGCAACCGGGTCGGCGTGCGGCTGCTGGGCAGGCCGCTGGAGCGCGCCCGGGAGGGGGAGCTGCCGAGTGAGGGCATGGTGGCGGGCTCCCTGCAGGTGCCGCCCGACGGGCGGCCGATCATCTTCCTCGCCGACCATCCGCCGACCGGCGGCTACCCGGTGATCGCGGTGCTGGCCGCCGCCGGCCTCGCGGCGGCGGCGCAGCTGCGCCCCGGCGACCGGGTCCGCTTCCGGCTGTGAGGGCCGCGGTCGGCGCCCTGCTCGCACGGGGCCGGTCCTTCACGGGTCCGCTCCGAGGGTCTCCCCTACCGGCCCAGCAGGGCCCTGACCCGTTCGACCGCGGCGGCGAGGGCGGCGGCCGGCACGTCCTCGAACAGCTCGACGGCGATCCCGCCGTTCTTCGCCTCCCAGACGCCGGCCACCCGCCCCCGGTGGACCACGACCGGCGAGATCCAGCCCGCGGCGCGGCTGACCTTCGGCCGCGCCGGGGCGGGCAGCAGGGGCTCCAGGTCGCGGGGGGCGCCGAGGATGTACTGGTCGAAGCCGGGCAGCAGGTGCACGCCCTCGGTGGGCGGCGTGGCGGCCAGGTCGTCGAGGTGCTCGGCGAGCACGACCATGGGCCGGCCCTCGATCTCGACCTCGGCCAGCTCCGGGGCGAGGTCGCGGAACCAGCCGCGCAGGACCGCCTTGCGGGAGGCGCCCCGGTAGAGCCACGCGTCGAAGGTCTCGGGGGTGGCCGGGCCGTGGGCGCCGAGGAAGGAGCGGAGCAGGGTCAGGCCGCCCTCCTGCGCCGTGGGCAGGGCGGCGGGCCAGCCGGGCACGTGGTCGCGGGGCCGGGTGAAGGTCACCCTCCCCTCGCGCGGCGGGCCGTAGCACAGCTCGCCGAGGAAGCTGAGCGGTTTGAGCAGGGCGCCCCAGCCGGAGGCGAGTGCCTCCTTCAGGTGCGCGTCACCGGTGATCGCGAGCACGGCCTCGACCAGTTCCTCGCGGGTGAGGGCACGCCCGGCGAGCGCCTCGGGGACGGCGTCGAGCAGGGCGGCCGTCTCCTGTGCGGTGACGCCGTGCCCGCGCTGCCACGCCCCCTTCTCCCAGTGGCGGAACGAGCCGAGGACCGCGGCGTGGGCGGGCAGCTCGTCGGCGGGGACCAGGTGGAGCGTGCCGCGCGCCGTCCAGGTCTTGACCAGCGTGCGGTCGCGCCACAGGGCCTCGTCGATCTCGCCGCGACGCGGCCGCGCCCGCCGTACGGCGACCGCCAGCTCGGCCGACGAGGCCACCTGGACCTGCACGCCGGTCAGCCGCCGGACCACGGAGACCGCGTCGGGCCCGGCCGCCGGATCGACGAACTGCCGCTTCAACCGCCAGGCGAGCACCTGGGGCCAGGTCAGGGGGATAGTCATGATCCCGTTCTACCCGAGCCCGCCGGCGGGCGGGCTCACTGCGTGAAGCCGATGTCCTGGTAGCGCAGGTCGTAGAAGCCGCGGGCGCCGAGGTTGGCGACGGTGTTCTTGACGGCGACGTTCTGCGGGCGCTGGTAGAGCGGGATCACGTTGACCGCCTGCCAGATCAGCTTGTCGGCCGCGTTGGCCTTGGCGACCGCCTGGGCGTGGTCCAGTTCGGCGGTGGCCGCGTCCATCGCGTCGTCGATCTCCTTGGAGCCGATGCGCCCGAGGTTGGCGTTCCACTGCAGGTCGCCCTTGCCGTCCTTGGTCGCGTTGGCGTACTGGCCGTAGCTGCTGGAGACCGGGAAGGGCGTGCCGACGTAGGAAAAGGCCGTGATGTCGTAGTTGCCGGGAATGATGTATTTGGTGAAGTAGTCGTCGCTGGGCACCGACTGGAGGGTGACCTTGACGCCGATCTGCCCCAGCATGTTCTGGACCAGCTCGGCCTCGGACTTGGTCAGCTGCAGGCCCGACGGGGCGACGAAGCGCAGGTTCAGCTCCTTGCCGTCCTTCTTGCGGGTCTGGCCGGAGAGCTTCCACCCCGCCTCGTCCAGCAGCTGCTTGGCCCGCTCGGGGTTGTACCTGCCGATGTCGCCGGCGTTGTCCTGGTAGCCCTCCTGGGTGTTCATGAAGAAGTGGTTGTTCAGCAGGATGATCGGCCAGTCCAGGCCCTGCAGGTCGGACTGGGCGATCACCTGCCGGTTGACGCCCATCGCGACGGCCTGGCGGACCTTCACGTCGGAGAGCATCGCGCTCTCGCCGTTCAGCGTCAGGTGCCGGAAGTCGGGGCCGGCCGCCTGCCGCACGACCGCGTTCGCGGTGTTCTTGGCGCGCTGGTAGTCGGGCGCGGAGGGGCCGACGTCGAAGGTGTCCAGCTCGCCGTTGGTGAAGGCGCCGACCAGCGCGTCGCTCTCCAGGGCCCGGAAGACGATCCGGTCCAGCTTGGCCTTCTCACCCCACCAGGCGTCGTCCCGGTCGACGGTGATGGTCTTGGCCGTCTGGTCGAACCTGCCGAACTTGAACGGGCCCGCGGTGACCGGCATCTTGTTCACCCAGGCGTTGTTGAACGCCTCGGGGGTGTCGTTGGTGCCCCGGGGGTAGAGCGGGATGAACAGCGACTGCCAGTCGCCGAACGGCTTGGCGAAGGTGATGACGACCTCGTGGTCGCTCCTGCCTCTCTTGACGCTCTCGATGTCCTGGTAACCGGTGGTGGTGGCCACGCGGTAGTCGGCGTCCTTGCCGTTCATCGCCTTCCACTGGGCCTCGTAGTCCTGCCAGGTGATCGGCTTGCCGTCGGACCACTTCGCCTTGGGGTTGAGCGTCAGCGTGACGACCTGCTTGGGCGAGGTCGCGGTGAGCTTCGCGGCCGAGACGTAGTCGGTGTTCGGCGAGATCTCGCCCTTCTCGTTCGAGCGGAAGGCCGAGGGCATGAGCGCGTCGATGACCCTCTTCACCATCGCGAGGTTGCCGTCGACGTGGTTGAGGTTCCAGTTGGTCGGATACTCGTTGATGCCCCAGCGCAGCAGCCCGCCGTCCTTGACCCGGTCGCGGGTGACCTGGTTGACGTCGAAGGCCTTGACCGCTCCGCCGCCGCCCGGCGACGCCCCGCCCTCTCCCCCGCCGCCGGGCCCGGTCTGCCCGCAGCCGGCCAGGGCCACCGAACCCGCCATGGTCAGGGCGGCGGCGAACGCCCCCATTCGCCGGACAATCATCACGATTCCTCCTGGTTCATACGACTCTGATCTTCTCCGCGTAGTGGCACGCGGCGCCCTGGTCCTCGTCGAGCGGCCGGATCACGGGCTCCTCGTTCACGCACAGCACCCGCTCCTCGTCGGTCAGCACGTCCCGGAACTTCGGGCAGCGGGTGCGGAACCGGCAGCCCGACGGCGGAGCGGCCGGGCTGGGCAGGTCTCCTTCGAGCAGGATGCGCGTGCGCGCGCGCTCCTT
>NZ_BAAAUT010000065.1:0-36462 GCF_039534085.1 Planomonospora alba | reverse complement strand
TTCCGCCAGCAGATGATGCTGGCTTCAGGGCCTCCACGAAACCCGGATCGGTTCAGTTGGCTTCACAGCACAAAAGGCCGCTTCTCCGACAGAAGCGGCCTTTCGTATGAGATCAGGTGTCAACAAACTGGGTTTGTCGGGTGCTCTCGCTACGGTTGCCGCATGTTTGATGTGGATCCGGTGCGGCTCGCCCTCTTCCTTCTCCTCGGAGCGATCATCGGATTGGGAGTCCGTGACTTCAGGAGAAGGCGCAACGTGGTGCGCGTCCACATCGACCTGGGTCTCGTCACTCCTATCGGAGTGCAGGTCCGGGCACATGACCTAATCGAGGCAGGCAAGTTCATGGATGCCGTTGAGTTGATCAGAAAGGAAAGCCAGGTCTCCCAGGATGAAGCAGAGGAGGTCGCGAAGACTCTGCGCGCCGGTCACGTCCTGCCGGACTTTCCGATGCCCTGGGAGGGTGACCTTGCCACGAGGGCTCGTCGCCTGATCGCGGCCGACCGCCGGAAAGAGGCCGTATTCCTCGCGCGAAGCATGGGAGACATGGATCCGTCTGAAGCTGAAGCCTTCGTCGACTCTCTGCCGCCCGAGTCGGACGCGTAGAACTGAGAGTGCGGTCGGTCTGGGCGGCTGTAAGCGCTCAGTCGTAGCCGTAGCTGTATTTTGCTGCTGTACGAGATCGAAAAGGCCACTTCCCGATCATGGGGGGTGGCCTTTGAGCTGGGGTGGAGCCTAGGAGATTCGAACTCCTGACATCCTGCTTGCAAAGCAGGCGCTCTGCCAACTGAGCTAAGGCCCCTTCGCGGTGGCATGGCCTCGGAAGACGCCGTGGACGGCAAATCCGTGTTCATGGCACACCGCTAGGACAGCATATAACGCTCCCGTCGGCGCGGATGCCGATCGCGGCAGACGAGCGGTGATCGGTCCGGACACCGCCGGTACGGCGTGCGGCCCCGCCGGGAGGCCCGTTGCGGAGCGGTCCGGAAGGAGCGGTCCGGAAGCCGTCAGCGGGCCGAGGAGGCGGAGGCGAAGGGCTCCGGCGCGTCGGTGCCGAGCACGAGGCCGGGGAAGTCGGCGATGGAGTCCAGGATGTGGGTGGCACCGCCGTTGAGGAGCCGCTCCCTGCTGTGGCTCCCGGTCAGGACACCGGCCACCACCGACGCGCCCGCGCGGCGGCCGCAGAGCATGTCGCTCTCCGAGTCGCCGGCGACGGCCACCTGGCGGACGTCCTCGATGCCGAGGCGCAGCACCGCGCTGAGCACCAGGTCCGGCATCGGGCGGCCGCGGCCGGCCTCTTCCGGGCACAGGGCCAGGTCGATCTTGTCGGACCAGCTGAGGGCGGCCAGCACGCGGTCCAGGGTCGAGCGGCTGAAGCCGGTGATGAGGCAGATCTTCACTCCGGCCCCCCGGAGCTTGTCCAGCACCTCCACGGTCCCGGGGACGGGCTCGAGCCCCGAACGCTCGATCGCCCCCTCGTAGGACCGCTCGAAGGTCAGATTGGCCGCCTGCGCCTGAGCCTCGTTGTCGGGGAAGATACCCCGGAACACGTCGATCTTGGAGCAGCCCCGAGACCGGTGCACATGCACCATGGCACGTGCATACGCGCCGGTCCCGGGAACGATGCCCTGCGTGGCGATCGCCTCGGCGAACGCCCGTTCGACCATGGCGACATCACCGATCGTGGTGCCTGCCAGATCCAGACAGGCAAGCTTGATGGGCGCCATTCCCCCAACCTTGCTCAGGACCGTGGGCACACCTTGATCGGCAGCCGCTCCGGTCAGTTGTCGCTGCCGGTCGCCTCGGTCCACAGATCGAGCTCGGCGCGGTCAGCCTGAACCTTACGCCAGACCAGCAGCCCCCCAAGGGCGACGAGCGCCAGAACGAGCAGCTTCTTCACGGTGTGACCCCACTTCTCGACGGTCTCACCTGCCGGGGTGAGACAACGCCCAGTTCCAACGGTTCCTTGCAGCCTAGCAAGGGATCGGCTCCCTGCCGGGAAGGCGCATGATCTCAGAGCGGCGAATCTGCGCCCACTGCGTGATTTTCATCACCAATCCGCACGACGGGCACCCGGTCGATCACGATCCGCCACGAGCTCCACCTCGTAGCCGTCCTCGTTCTCAAGATAGCCCGCGTAGTGCTCCTCCCCGCCCGCGTGCGGATGCCGGTCGGGGAACATCAGGGTCCACCCGTGCTCCGGCGCCGCCGCGACGAGCGCGTCCACCCGCTCCCGCCCCGCCACCCGGAAGGCCAGGTGGTTCAGGCCGGGCCGGTGGCGGTCGTGGACGGACGCGCTCAGCGCAGGTGAGCGCTCGACCACGACGTAGACGCCGTCCAGCTCCCAGCTCCGCCCGTCCTCCCATCGCTGGAAGGGCCGGTAGCCCAGCTCCGTGAGGAGCCACCCCCACGACCTGGCCGCCCGGTCGAGGTCGGGGACCCACAGCTCGATGTGATGCAGCATGGCCCCAGTGTGTCGGCCGTACGGCCCGGCGGGGCACGGAGCGGCCGGCGGGCGCCGGACCCGGCGGGGGGACGACCGGACCGGAGGCTACGCGCCCTCGACCAGCTCCGCGTAGGTGGGGTGGCGGTCGATCCAGTTCTTCACGAACGAGCAGCGGGGCCGTACCTTCGCCCCCTCGGCGCGGGCCGCGTCCAGGGCCGCCCGGACGAGCGCGCCGCCCACCCCCCGGCCCTCGAAAGCGGGGTCCACCTCGGTGTGGGTGTAGACGATCACACCGTCCCTGCGGACGAGCTCCAGCTGCCCCGCGTGCTCGCCGTCCACCGTGGCCTCGTAGAAGCCCTTCTCGGGCACGAACTCGACACTGACGTTCATCGCGGTCTCCTCGGTCGCTTCTGCTGTCACGGTCAGCCGTCCCCGGCGGGCTTTCATTCCCTCGCCACCGCGGGCGGGCCCGGCGCACTCCCCCTTCCACCGCGTTCCAGGATCATGTACGGCACCGCGGAACCGACGGAGCCTCCGGCCACGGAGCCGCCCGCCGGGAGCCCGGCCGCGGGGAACCGCGGGGGAACGCCTGCGCGAAAACCCGTTCCGGCCTCGTCCGGCCGCCGGGCCGGTCGTACGGTGGCAGCATGGGCACGGTTGAGACGGTGGGGCTCGTCCTCCACCCGCGACGCGACTCGAAGACCGCCATCGACACGATCATCGAGTGGGCACGGGCCAGGAACGTCACGGTGCTCGGCTCGCCCGAGGAGGTGGGGCGCATCGACTGCAGCGCGGTCGCCGTCGACGCCGCCGAGCTGGTCGACCGCGCCGACCTGCTCGTCAGCCTGGGCGGGGACGGGACGATGCTGCGCACCATGCGGTTGCTCGCGGGCAGGCCGACCCCCGTGCTCGGCGTGAACCTCGGGCGGCTGGGGTTCCTGCCGGAGATCGACGTGGACGAGCTGCCGTCCGCGCTCTCGGCCATCGACGACCGGCGCCACACCGTCGAGCCCCGCATGGCGGTACGGACGGTCCTGCCGGAGGCGCCGGAGGTGACCGCCTTCAACGACATCGCCCTGGTCCGGACCCCGGGTCACGGGCTGTCCGAGGTGGCGGTCTCCGTCGAGGGCCACCCCTTCGTCCGCTACGCCTCCGACGCCGTCATCGTGGCGACCTCCACCGGTTCGACCGCCTACAGCTTCTCCGCGGGCGGCCCCCTCGTCTCCCCGACCGTCGAAGGCTTCCTCGTGGTGCCCGCCGCGGCCCACTCGGTGTTCAACCGGGCCGTCGTGCTCTCGGCCGACGAGGAGGTCACCCTGGAGGTCCTGCCCACGAGCGGGCGGCTGGCCGTGGAGGTGGACGGATCGGTCGTCGGCCACCTCTCGCCCGGGCAGCGGATCTCCGTCACGGCCGTGCGAGCGGCGGCGCGCGTCGTCCGGCTCGGCACCACGACCTTCTACGAGCGCGCCCGCCGGAAGCTCCGGGTCAGCGGCAGCGCCGAGGTCGACTGGGAGCTGCCCGAGTCGGCGGGCATCAAAGAAAATCTACAGTGGCCGATGTAGACATTCTCATTCTGCGTGATTAGCGTTTTTCTTGAGCACAGGGGAGGAAGCGCCTGCGAGGCGGATACCGAGACCCTTGTGGAACGCACCGCCGGCCGTGCGAGCCGCATGGCCGGTGCACCGGGCGGCCGGTGGCCGCTCGAGGAGAACAGCGCAGGACATCGGACGAGAAAGGAGAGTTGGACGCCATTGACCACCCGCGGGCCGGGGACCGGCGCGCGGGACCGCAGTCCCGGACGGAGGGGGTGGTTTCCGGTCACGTCCACGCGACCCCCGCACCACGCCTGTCCGAGGCGTCCGTGCGGATGAGGAACCCGACGCGACAGTCGGAGGAATGGTGTTGAACTCTTGGGCCCCGACGCGACAGGCGCCGGGGCCCTGGCACGCGCGGGAAGGCGAGATGGGATCGGGCGGCCAGGCTCTGGCGGACAACCTCGACGATGACGACTATCCCGCCTACAGCGTGGGCACGGCCGCGGAGATCCTCGGCGTCACCCCCGCGTTCCTGCGCGGGCTCGGTACGGCCAAGCTGATCGAGCCGTCGCGTTCGGCCGGTGGTCACCGCCGGTTCTCCCGCCGCCAGCTCCGGCTGGCCGCGCGCGCCCGCGAACTGGTGGACCAGGGCACGCCGGTGGAGGCCGCCTGCCGCATCATCATCCTGGAGGACAGGCTGGACGAGGCGCTGCGCCTGAACGCCGAGCTCCGGGATCTGCTCCGTTCCGTCCGGCGGCCGGAGAGCCCGGACGCCTGAGCCCGGCCACCGGCCGGTCCCGGGACGCCCCGGCCACCGGCCGGTCCCGGGAGACCTCGGGATCCCGGCCCGGTCCCCCGCGGGCCGCCCCGTACCCCGCTCAGTCCCCGGCGGACCCGGACCGGATCTCGGGCAGCCGCACGGTGAAGACCGTGCCGCCGCCCTCCCTCGGAGAGGCGGTGATGGTGCCGTCGTGCGCCTCGACGATCGCCTTGGTGATGGCCAGCCCCAGCCCGGTCCCCTTGATCCCCGACTTCACCGCGGTGGAGGCGCGGAAGAACCGCCCGAACAGCCGCGGATACTGCTCCGGGGGGATGCCGATGCCGGTGTCGGCGACGCTGACCACGGCCTCCGTACCCGGTCCGGCTCCCGCGCCCGACCCGGCCTCCGTACCCGGTCCAGCTCCCGCGCCCGGTCCGCCGGAATCCTCTCCCTTGACGCCGGGAGGCTCGTCCCGGACGCCGGGGACACCGCCCCCTCCTGCGGCTCCGCCCCCGGAGGATCCGTCCCTGCCCGCGACGACCTCCACGGCACCGCCGTCGGGGGTGTACTTGATCGCGTTGGAGAGCAGGTTGTCCATCACCTGGCGGAGCCGTACCGGGTCGGCCCGCACGGTCAGGCCCTCGGCGGTGTCGGAGGTGACCGTGAGGCGCTTGGCCTCGGCCGCGGCCCGATGGTCGTCGACGGCCTGGCGCACCAGCTGCGTCAGCGAGAGCGGCCGGGGGTCGACGGCGATGCCGCCGGAGTCCAGCCGGGCCAGGTCGAGCAGGTCGTCGACCAGCCGCTGCAGGTGGGTGCTCCGGCGCCCGATCACTCCGGCGAACATGCGGTGCTCCTCGTCCAGGCCGGGGTCGTCCAGGAGCATCTCGGTGCAGGCCCGGATGGCGCCGATCGGGGCGCGCAGCTCGTGGCTGACCAGCGCCACCAGCTCGTCCTTCATCCGGTCCAGCTCGCGCAGCCGGCGCACCTGCTCCCGTTCCCGGGCGAGCAGCCGCTCGCGCTCCTCCTCCATGCGGTGGCGCTCGGTGACGTCGGTGGAGATGCCGTCGACGAAGAGCCGGTCGCCCTCGCGGCGGGGCAGCGCCCGGATCCACACCCAGCGGGTGACGCCGTCCAGGCCGAGGACGCGGCACTCGGTCCGCGCCGGCCCTCCGGAGGCGACCGCTTCGTGGAACGCGATGAAGGCCGGCAGGTCGTCGGGGTGGATGCGCTCGGCCATGAGGGCGAGCCCGTCGGTGCCCGGCGGGATCGGACCGCCGAACACGGCGGTGCTGTCGGGGCTGGTGAACACCGGGCGCACCGTGCCGTCGGAGGCGATCTCGACGGTCCACACGTAGTCGTCGATCTGCGCGATGATCTGGTCCAGGTGCCGGCGGCTGGCGGACAGCTCCAGAGCCAGCTCCTCGGTCCGGCGGCGCTCCATGTGACGGCCGACGTGGGCGCGGACGCCGTCGAGCATGTCCACCAGGTCGCGCTCCTCCTCCTGGACGGCGCAGGTGAAGAAGGTCAGCACGCCGAGGATCTGCCGGCCGCTGCGGACCGGCAGCCCCATGGCCGCCCGCAGGCCGGTCCGCAGAGCCGCCTGTTTGCGGGTGAAGTCGCGCGGATCCGCGGCCAGGTCCGGGATCCACACCGCCCGGCCGGTGGCCCACACCATCCCGGCCAGCCCCTCACCGGGCGGGAGGACGTCCGGCTGGTCGTGCGTGAACGCCGACAGGTCACGGCCCGGCCGGGTCCACAAGCCCAGCCGGGAGATGCTCTCCTCCCCGGGGTCGACCTGCCAGTATTCGCCGCAGTCCCAGCCCAGCGTGTCCGCGACCGCGGTGACCACCTCGCGGGCGGCGTCCCCGCTGGAGCCCGCCGCCGCCAGCGCCCTGGCCGCGGCGCGCTGGGCCGCGCGCAGCCGCTCGACCCGGTGGCGGTCGGTGATGTCGTGCGCCGCGGCCACCGCGCCCAGCCGGCGCCCGTCCGCGGTCTCGATCGGCCGGCCGTTGACCAGGAGCCGGCGGGGACCGGCCCCGGGCAGGTGGACCACCACCTGCTCGTCGTCGAGGCGCTCACCGGCCAGGATCCGCACCAGCGGCATCTCCTCCCGGCGGAGCGGGGTCATGCCGTCGGGCGCGTACAGGCGGTAGACCTCGGCCCACTCCTCGACGGTGTCCGGCTGCTCGGCGGAGCGGAGGGTCTCGCGCATCATCTGGTTGAACATCAGCCGGCCCGCTCCGTCGCAAGCCACCACGGCGATGTCCAGGCTGTCGAGCAGCGCCGACAGGAACGTCCGTTCCTTCTCCAGCTGCCGCCGGGCCACCAGCCGGTCGCCGATGTCGTGCAGGAACGCGTGGAGGACCGGCTCGCCGCACTCGTCGCCGGCCTGCAGCGTCATCTCCACCGGGATCTCCCGGCCGGTCCGGTCGACCGCGGTCAGCTCGACGTCGTATCCGGGTGGCGGCCCTCCGTTCTCCCGCACCCGGCGCAGTTCCTCGGTGAATTCCCGCCTCGACCGCTGCGGGATGATCAGCCGGTCCACCGGCCGTCCGACGGCCTCGGCCGCGGGCCGGCCGAACAGCCGCTCGGCCGCCGGATTCCACGCCGCCACCCTCCCTGCCCCGTCGATCGTCACGAACGCGTCGGGTGTCCGCTCCAGGACCGTGTCCAGCCGCGCCGCCGCCAGCCGTGCCCGGCCCTCGGAGAGCCGGGTCGCCAGCTGCGACTCCACCGCGCCTGCCACCTCCGCGACCTGCTCCAGCGCGCGCGGATCCCAGCGGCGCGGCCGTACGTCCAGCGCGCACAGCGCTCCCAGCACCTCGCCGTCGGGTGCGCGCAGCGGGAAGGCGGCACAGGCCGGCACCGCCGCTCCCGCCGCGTACGGCGGGGCATCCGGCCGGCCGCAGGCTCGCGCGTCGCCCACGACCAGCGGTGTCCCGGTCTCCACGACCTGCCGCAGCAGCGGCCGGAGCGGGCGGTCCTCCCGCAGCGTCCACCGTTCGACCGGACCGGCCGAGGCGAGGCACACCTGCCGGTCGCCGTCGGCGAGCACCACCAGGGCGGCGGGCGTGCCCAGCAACCGGGCCGCCAGCCGGGCCGGCCGCTCAAGCGCGGACGGCCCGGGCGGCCCGGTCGACTCGGACGCACCGGGCGGCCCGGGCGACTCGGACGCACCGAGCAGACCGGCGGCCCGCAGCGCCTGCGACCACCGGGAGTCCTCGACCCGATCCGCTGCCCTGGTCACCATCCCCCCAGGTCACACACCTACCCGGCGAGCCCTGCCCCTCACCGCCGGTGTTCCCCGGACTGCGGGGCGGCCGTCCGCCGCTGTCCGGGAGAGGAGGAACGGTACGGCGGGAGCCCGCCGTACCGTCTCTTCACGTGTTCACCTGATGTGATCAGTTGATTACTGATAGATACAACGAGTGCGGGTGCGGTTATCTAAGGGGGAAGCCACGCTCGCGTCGGGGGACGGGCGCCTTTGGCCACCGGGGCACGATGGCCAGGGGCGCCCACACCGCCCACACCGCCCACACCGCCTGCACCGCCCCGCAGCGGCCCGGCCGCCCGGGGCGGTCCCGGCTCAGCTGGCCAGGGCGGGCGGGTCGCACAGGCCGGAGCCGTCCCCGGCGCGCTCGGCCAGCCTCCGCTCGATCTCCCCGGCCGGCAGCGGCGGCGCGAAGAGGAAGCCCTGCGCCAGGCGGTAGCCCAGCTGGTACAGCCGCTTGGCCTGCGCCTCGGTCTCCACGCCCTCCGCCACGGCCTGCAGCCGCAGCGCGCGGGCGATCTGCGCCAGCGAGGTGGCGATCGCCGAGTGCTCCGCCGCGCCGGTGACCCCGTCGACGAAGAGCTTGTCCACCTTGAGCACGTCGACCGGGCAGGTGCGCAGCAGACCCAGTGACGAGTGGCCGGTACCGAAGTCGTCGAGGGCGAGGCCGACCCCCAGCTCACGGACGGCCTTGACCGTCTCCAGCGCGGGCCCGCTGTCGAACACGGCCGTCTCGGTGATCTCCAGCAGCAGGTCGCCCGGGTCCATGCCCGTCTCGCGCAGCACGTCGGCCACGGTCCGCACGAACGCCGGATCCCGCAGCTGGCGGGCCGAGACGTTCACGGCCATCCGCGACGGGGCGGCGTCGCCGTACCGGCTCCGCCACTCCACCATCTGGCGGCAGGCCTCCCGCAGCACCCAGGCGCCGATCTCGACGATCATCCCGTTGCGCTCCGCGACCGGGATGAACTCCGCGGGCGAGACCAGGCCACGCTCCGGATGGCGCCAGCGCACCAGCGCCTCCAGGCTGGACATCTCGCCGTGGGGCAGCGTGACCACCGGCTGGTACAGCAGGAACAGGTCACCGGCGGCCAGGGCCTGGCGCAGCTCGGCCCCGAGCCGGGCGTGCTCGACCGCCCGGGCGTCCATCTCCTCGACGTACCGGACGTAGCGGCTCTTGCCCTGCTCCTTGGCTGCGTACATGGCCAGGTCGGCCCGGCGCAGCAGCTCGTTGGCGTCCGTGTCCGGGCCGCCGTCGGCCAGGCCGATGCTGGCCTGCACCAGCAGGTCGTGGCCGCCGGCGATGACCGGCGTCCGGAGCGCCTGGATGATCTGCTCGGCGATCTCACCGGCGGCGGTCGCGCAGACGCCCCTCAGCAGGACGGCGAACTCGTCACCGCCCAGCCGGGCGACCATGTCGACCTGCCGGACGCACCCGCGCAGCCGGTCGGCGACGGCCACCAGCAGGGCGTCGCCCACCGCGTGCCCGAGCCGGTCGTTGACCGCCTTGAAGTCGTCGAGGTCGACCAGCACCAGCGCCACTCCGGCGCCCCCCGTCTCGCCGAGGACGCTCGCCGCCCGCTCGGCGAACAGGTCCCGGTTGGCCAGCCGGGTCAGCGTGTCGTGGGTGGCCTGGTGGGCAAGCCGGTCCTGGAAGAGCTTTGTCTCGGTGATGTCCCGGGCGTTGCTCACGATCCCGTTGATCGTGGGGTCGCCGAGCCGGTCCGTGCTGACGATCTCCAGCCAGCGCCAGTCGCCGTCGGCGTGGAGCATCCGCACCTGGAAGGTGACGGTGGCGCCGGGCTCCCGCCTGAGCCTGTGGAACACTTCCCTCAGGACCGGCACGTCGTCCGGGTGGGCGGCCCGCGTCACGGGACGGCCGACCCAGGCGGTGACCGGCGTGCCGAGGATGCGCTCGACGCTCGAACTGACGTAGGAGAGGTTCCCGTCCGCGGTGGTGACGGCGATGATGTCGGAGGAGTTCTGCACCAGCGACCGGGACCGCCGCTCGTGCCTGCTCAGCTCCAGCATGCTGGCGTCGAGCCGGGCCAGCAGGTTCGCGTTGTCGTAGAAGGCCAGGATCTGGCGGCCCACCACGAACGCGGTGATGACGACCGCACCGGCCACGATCACCCTGGTCCCGTTCTCCGCCGTCCGGGTCGAGAACAGCAGCAGACCACCGGTCGCCGCGATCGCGGCGTACGGCAGCAGGCTGAACGGCCGCCGCCGCGGGGCGCGGGCGGGGCCGCCCGTCGACCGGAGCTGCCGCTCGGCCGCGAGGCCGACGAAGAGGAAGGCGAGCGGGACGGCGACGTGGGCGGAGCTGAGGTCGGGCCGGTCGGCCTGGAGCAGGGACAGCAGCGCGCCGGCCGCGGCCCCCGCGAGGAGACCCAGCCCCAGGACCGACAGGGAGCCCCGGTCCAGCGGACCGGCGCCGGTCAGCGCCAGCTTGACCGCGGTGAGCACGCCGACGAAGCCCAGGACGACGGTCATCAGCGTCGGCAGGTAGGAGCCCGTGGCCTCGGCCAGCCCCGCCGAGCCGTCCACCGCGAAGGACCACCCGAACAGCCCCGCGGCCAGGACGACGATGCCCGTGTCGAGCCCCAGGGTCAGCCACGCCCCGCGCGAGCGCTCCCCGACGGGCAGCCGGAGCAGCGCCCACAGGGTGACCAGCACACCGGCGAGGTAGATCGCCATGGTGTGCGCTTCGGACTGCTGCGCCAGCCCGCCGGAACCGGAGAGCGTGTCGTACGCGTTGGAGAGCACCGCGGCCAGGACGAGGACCGCAGCCGCGGTGACGGAGCGCCAGAACGACCGCACCGGCGCGGTCAGGTGCGCGGACCGCGCCACGCGGGCGCAGACGGACGCGCCGAGGGCCGCGCAGAGGACCACCGGCACCCAGCCGACGGCCGGCAGGTGCAGCGGGTGGACGAGGTTGAGGACGAACCATCCCAGGCTGAGCACCGCGAGCACGCCGAGGACGGGCACCGGCGGCAGAGCCGCGACACGGGTCGACGTGGTGCGTGGCAGTACACGCCCCCACCGGCCTCCTCGCATGCTTCGATCTCCTCCCAACGCTCCGAACCCCCTCGGTGAGGTTCCATCGGCGCGCGGGGCCCGGTCCTGAGGGTTTTCCACCCGCGACCGGCGGAGACCCGGTCCGGTCCCGGCCGGTTACGGCGCGGACCTGCGGGGCAGCAGAGGAGGGTACGAGAACCACCCTCCACCAGGGGAACGGCGCCGCCGCCCGCCCGGCCGCGGCCTCCGCCGCGGCCTCCGGAACGCGTCGGGCGGCACCGGAGGAGGAGACCATGACCGCAGGACCGCACTACCCGACCTCCGGGGGCTCCGGAGGCGAAGGCCGCCGACAGGGCGAGGAGCCGATCTCCACCCGCCCGCCGGAGCAGGGCGAGGAACAGGACGTGCCGCAGGGCGGCCGGCCGGGGAAGGGCCCGATCGGGCACCCCTACGGCGGCCGGAAGGACGTGCCGGAGGACAGCGAGGGGCTGCCCGGCGAGTGGGAGAGCCACGAGGTGCGTGAGCAGCCCCGGCAGCGCCCGAGCGGAACCGTCTGACCTGGAACCGCCCCGCACCGAATCGCCTGGCACGGAACCGCCCCGCACCGAATCGCCTGGCGCGGAACCGCCTCAACCGAACCGCTTGATCCGGCCGCGCGGCCGGGCCGAAGCCGGGCCGAGGCCGGGCCGAGGCCGGGCCGAGGCCGGATCACCGTACCTCCGCCGTGCCGGAGCCCGCGGCGGCCCCCGGGCCGCGGCTCTTCACCGCCCCGGTGGTGATCGGGGATGATGGCGGGGCGCGGCGGGGCACCCACGCCTCCGTCCGGGACGGCCGTCCCGGTGCGGGCCGTACCGGTGCGGGCGGTCGCGCGGACGGACCGGCGGACAGGAGGATCGGTGGAGCTGCCCTACGACGCGGTGCTGTGCGACTTCGACGGGGTGATCCGGCATTACGACCCCGGCGGGCTGACCGATCTCGAACGCTCCTGCGGCCTGGCGGAGGGCGGCACGATGGCGATCGCCATGGCTCCGGAGCTGCTGGGCCCCGTGACCCGCGGTGAGATAACGACCGGGCAGTGGGCGGCCTCCATCGTCGCCGAGCTGGAGCGGCGGCTCGGCTCCGCCGAGCGGGCCGCGGCGCTGGGGCGGGCGTTCGCCGAGGCCCGCGTCTCACTGGACGAGGAGGTCCTCGGCCTGCTGCGCCTGGCTCAGGCCCGGGTGCCCGTCGTGCTGGTGACCAACGCGACGCTCCAACTGGAGGAGGACCTGCGGGACCTCGGCCTGGAGCACGCCTTCGACGAGGTCGTGAACAGCGCCCGGGTCGGGGCGGTCAAACCGGAACGGCGGATCTACGAGATCGCGGCCGAGCGCGCGGGGGCGAGCGCCGCGCGGTGCCTGTTCGTGGACGACCGCGCGGAGAACGTCGAGGCCGCCCGCGCGGCCGGCATGGCCGGCGTGCTCTACCGCACGGTCGCCGACCTGCGCGGAGCGCTCGCCCCGCTGCTGGACGGGGACGCCTCCCCGGTCCCGTGACCGCATCCCGGCCCGTGGCGCCCTGACGCCTCGAACGGGCGGACCGGCACCCCTCACCCCTCGCATCGGAATCCGCTCCGCCACGGCCGCGGGGCGGACGGATTTCCCCCATGGAAAATGGTTTGGCATTCCGCACGGGGCGCCCTAATCTCAAAAACACGGAAACCGACCGATCGACCAGAGGACAGGAAATGAACGCGTACGGAGCCGCCCTGCCGCAGCGGCGCGAACCGCTCATGCGCCGTGTTCTCGGCGACGGCGGTCTCGCGCCTCCCGAGGCGACCGTGTGACCACTCCGCGCACGGAAGCCGCCCCGGGAGAAGCCACCCGACGGGCGGCTTCTCCGTTCCGAGGCGAATCCGCGCGGACTCTCCGGAGAATCGCAGACGAATGCCGCGGCGCGATTCCTCGACAATTCCACAGTGGAGAACACGGTTTTCTTCGAACGCTGCCCAGCCCGCCGCACCCGCGGTGGGCACCCGTCGCACCGGCGACGGAGTACGGCAGGGCCCGTGGGCCGCACCGATCCGGGGCGGGCCTGGACGGGCGTTTCCCGGGCGGATGGTGAAACGGGATCACGCCTGCCTTGCACGCAGGAGTCCAGGGTTCGATTCCCTGTCCGTCCACGCCGCAGAGGCCGAACCGGTGAGGCGGCCGGCTTCCACCCGGCAGGACGGGGTTCGAGTCCCCGCTGCGGCTCCGCCCTGAAAGAAGAGGGCACCGGGTCAGGACTCGGCGACGGGAGTGGCGACCCCCGCCCGGTCCGGCCCGTGCACGTCCGTACGGCTCACGCCGGCCGGACCGGACGTGCGGCCCGCGCCGATCACGCGGGCAGGCGTGATGCCGGATCGTCCGATCGGCAGGACACCCGACTCTGGATCGGGTGATGGAGGTCCGAGTCCTTCTCCGGCAGCCACGCCCTCGTGGGTGAAGTGTCAGCGGAAGCACACGGCCATGCCACGGCCGAAGGACGGGTTCGAGTCCCGTCACCCACTCGCCGCCCTGGCCCAACCGGCAGAGGCGCCGCGTTCAGAGCGCGGAGGTTCCGGGTTCGAATCCCGGGGGCGGCACGCAGGTGGAGAAGCGGTTCTCCGCCCCGTTGGTCCAGTGGTGAGGACGCCGGACTTTCACTCCGGAGACCACCGGTTCGAATCCGGTACGGGGCACGGCCGGCCGTCGTGCGCGCGGCGGCCGCGGCGGAGTGGGGCAGCCAGGAGTGCCCGTCGGTCTCATAATCCGAAGGTCGCCGGTTCGAATCCGGCCTCCGCCACACGGTCCGCTCCCGCCCCGGGCGGGGCGGGGCGGCTGTCTGCCGATGCGCTCCCTCATCTCAGCGACCCGTCCGCGCCCGCCCCGGGCGGGGCGGCGGTCTGCGGCGGTCTGCGGAACCGCCGCGCCGGGGCCCGGTCCCGGATAGCGTGATCCGCTATGACCGACTTCGTCTCCCTCCCCTTCTACGACCTGCTCCACGAGAACGGGCACGTGCCCGGCATCCGCGAGAAACTGCCTCCGCTCCTCACCGGCGTACGGCGGAGCATCCTGGAGATCGGTGCGGGCACCGGCCTGATCACCACGTCGCTGGCCGACTGGACGCCGGCGGAGATCTTCGCGCTGGAGCCCTCGGCCGGCATGCGCGGGGTGCTGCTGTCCCGGCTGACCGCACGCCCGGAACTGCTCAAGCGGGTGACCGTGCTCCCCTGCGACGCGTTGAGCGTGGACCTGGCCGAACCGATCGAGGCCATGGTCATGATCAACGTGATGTACGCCCTGGAGCCGGACTACCGCAGGCGGCTCTGGCCGGTGCTGGCGGCCCACCTGGAGCCCGGCGGCCTGCTGGTCTTCACCTGGCGCGACGGCGGCCCTCCGGCGCCGCGGCCTCTCGAGGAGCTGGAGTCCCGCCAGGTGGGCCGGCACACCTACACGGTCCTGTCGGAGATCCTCGAATCCGAGGGAGAGGCGTGCAGGGCCCGCTACCTCTACCGGATCACCGACGGCGACCGGGTCGTCGACGAGGAGGAGATCGTCGGACACGCCTACCGCCCCGTCCGGGAGACGATCGAGGGGGAGCTGACCGGGGCGGGCTTCGTCCGGGCCGACGCGCCTGACGGGCTCCTCGCCTGGCGGCTCGCCTGAGCCTGGTCTACCTCTTGGGGTTCGCCTGCCCGCCGGCGAGCGCCCGGAGCACCTCTTTCTCCAGCGCTGGGGCGAGCGAGCGCATGAACGTCGCCGTGATGTGGCCGTTGTCGGAGTAGACCATCGTGTTGCCGATCACCGACGGGCAGCGGTCGCCCGGGCAGAAGGTGGCGTTGAAGTCGGCGATCGTCACGTTGGCGGGGATCCGCCCGGCTGTCGGCATGCGCTCGGCCAGGCTGAGGCTGCGAGGCGCGACGCAGGCGGCGGGGCCCTTGGTCTCCACGCACTCGGGCGGGTCGAAGCCCATCCGCGGCGTGTCGCGGATGGCCAGGACGTCGATGCCCATGGCGCCGAGCTGCCGCCACCGCTCCGGATAGCCGGCGGGCATGTTCTCGCCGCGCTCCCATTCGCTGGACTCGGTGGCGGTGGTGATCAGCAGGTCCGGGGCGATCTCGCGCAGCTCGGCGAGCACGCCCTCCTGCCACTGGTCGCACGTGGGCTGGGGCTTGCCCTTGTAGAGCTGCACGGTCGTGGACAGGGCGCAGGCGCCCTTGGTGATGTTGACGATCTGCCAGCCGTTCTCCTCGCCGAGCAGTTCGAGGGCGGGCAGCCAGTGGGCGGCGTGGGAGTTGCCGACCAGGGCGATGGTCTTGTCCGGGTTCTGCGCTCCGTAGCGGCAGACGAGGACTTCCGCGTCCCGGGGGTGCTGCGCGCACCCGTCCTCGTACGACCTGGGCCGGTCCTCGGCCGCCAGCGCCGGGGCGGGCGTGATCCCGTCGCCCGGCCGGGGCAGGAAGCTCACCACCACGGCCCCGGCGAGCGCGGGCGCCAGCAGCAGCGGCCCCCACTGGCCCGTCCGGTCCGCCAGTTCGGTCGTCACCGCGGCCAGCGCAAGACTGGCGGCCAGGATCAGCAGGATGCCCTTCCAGCTCGCCGCGGTCCGGTCCGTGGCCACGAGGTAGAAGACGAAGACCGGCCAGTGCCACAGGTAGAGCGCGTAGGAGATGCGGCCGACGTACAGCACCGGGCGGAGCGTCAGCAGCCGGTCCGCGCCGCCGGCCCTGCCCGCCACGATGACCGCCGCGGCGGCCAGCGTCGGCCACAGCGCGACGTATCCCGGGAAGCTCGTGGAGACCTGCAGCACCAGCCCACACGCGACCAGCGCCGCCAGCCCGAGCCAGCCGAGCACCACCCGCACGGGCTTCGGCACCTTCAAGAACGGCAGGGCGACGGCGAGCAGCCCGCCCAGCGCCAGCTCCCACAACCGCGCGCCGGTGTCGAAGTAGGCCCAGGCCTGATCGGTGGCCGTCCGGAAGACCGAGTACGCCAGGGAGAGCACGAAGACCGCGGCCATCAGCCCCACGAAGACCGGCAGCCTCCGCCGGGCCAGCAGCAGGAGCACCGGCCAGATCACGTAGAACTGGCCCTGGATCGCCAGCGACCAGAAGTGCTGCACCGGGCTCACCGCGCCGCCGGAGGACAAATAGTCCACCGCGGAGAAGGCCAGCTGCCAGTTCTCGTAGTACAGCGCGGAGGCGACGACCTCGGCGACCGTGGCGTCCCAGCGCGTCTTCGGCAGGATCAGCACCGTGCCGACCAGCACGCCGAGCAGCGTCAGCCCGGCGGCCGGCAGGAGCCTGCGCGCCAGGCGCCTGGCGAAGGCCCAGAGCCTGACGTGCTCGTCGCGCAGGAGCGAGCCGGTGATCAGGAAGCCGGTGAGCATCAGGAAGACGTCGACTCCGCCCGAGACCCGGCGCGGCCAGATGTGGTAGACCACCACGAGGAGTACGGCTACCGCGCGTAGCCCGTCGATCTCCAGTCTGCGCTCAGCCCTCGCGGCCCGGGGTCGCTGGAGGGCGTGGCGGGCGACTGACATGACGCCACAGAATATGACTCCTTCAACTGGCCGGACAAATCTCGTCAATTCGGAGGCCGTTCCCACGGACTTCCGCGGATTTCCATGGGCGCCGTCCATGCGGCGGGCGGGAGCGGACGCGCCGTCGCCGCAGGGCGGGGACGGCCATCGGCCCGTGACCGCGCCACCGCCGGGGAGAGCGGACGCGGAGTCGGCCGCGGCAGGCGGGGGAAGCGGGGCCGGTCGGGAAATCGGAAAAGGCCACTTCCCGCTGCGGGAAATGGCCTGTGAACCGGGTGGGGCTATCAGGACTTGAACCTGAGACCTCTTCCTTATCAGGGAAGCGCTCTAACCGACTGAGCTATAGCCCCTCGTCGCGGAGAACCGTATCGCATCCCCGGGGAGAAGGCGAATCCGGCCGCTCGGACAGGGAAAAGCTTACCGTGTTCCGGGACCTGCTCGCGCCATGTCCCCGGAGCGCTCTCCGGGGACATGGCGCGCGGCGGGCTACTCGGCCTCGCTGAAGGTGACCTCGACGCCGCCCACCAGGTCGGAGGCGATGTTGTAGATCACGGCGCCGAGGGTGGACAGCGCGGTGATGAGCACCACGTTCACCGCGCCGATCAGCGCGGTGTAGCCGAGGATCCGGACCGGCTCGAACCAGGGGGCGATGTCGAAGCTGGTCTCGGACGCCTTGCCGTCGGGCACGGTGAACTGGTTCACGATCTGGATGACCGAGTCGAAGACCCCCACCGCGTCCAGCACCATGTACAGCACCGCGACCGCGACGAACAGCACCACGAAGCAGACCAGCGCCACCACGAAGCTGAACTTCATGGCCGACCAGGGCTCGATCCGGCGCAGGACCAGATGGGCCTTGCGCGGGGTCCGGGCGGCGCCCGCCGGTTCCGGCGTCTTGCGGCCGCTGTCCATCCGCAGCGGCGAGGACCCGTCGCGGGCCTTCCCGTCGGCCGCGGACGGCGCCGGCGAGGCGACCATGGACGGGGACGGCGCGGTCCCCGGCGACCAGGACGGGTTGGCCTCCGCGGACGCCGGGCGGATCCGCATCGTGGACTCGCTCGGCTTGTCGTCCTTGGCCGCCGGACCGGACGGCCGTTCCTTGGTCGTGTCGGTCGCCGGGCCGCCGGTCTTCGGCGCCGGGGCACCACCGTCGGCCGGTGAATCGACCACCTCGACGACGTCCGCTTCAGTGGCCTTGTCCATCTTCTCCGTCACCTGCTCGCGTTTCGATGGAGAGGGTGGACGCGGACCCGAACTGGCCTGAGCGCTCACCGGCTACTCCCCTTCCCCGTTGTCCTCGGTCTCCAACGCCTCGGCGTTGCGGGCGAGAGCCACGACGCTGTCCCCCTCGCTGAGGTTCATCAGCCGGACTCCCATGGTCTGGCGCCCCGACTGCTTGATCTCCCCAGCACGGGTACGGATAACCCCTCCGGCCGACGTGATGGCGAAGATCTCGTCCTCCGCCCTCACCATGATGGCGCCGACCAGCCGGCCCCGAGCAGTGACGATCTTCGCGGTCAGCACACCCTTGCCGCCTCGTCCCTGCACAGGGTACTGATCAGCCGGAGTGCGCTTCGCGTAGCCTCCCTCGGTCGCGACCAGCACGTCGTCGCCGTCGGCGATCCGGGTCATCGCGAGGAGTTCGTCGCCGTCGGTGAACCGCATGCCGATCACGCCGCTGGTCGCCCGGCCCATCGGCCTCAGCGCCTCGTCGGAGGCCGTGAAGCGGATGGCCTGGGCGTTGCGGGACACCAGAAGGAGGTCGTCCTCCTCTGACACCAGGCGTGCTGCGATCACCTCGTCATCTTCGCGCAGATTGATGGCGATGAGGCCACCGGTGCGCGGCGAGTCGTATTCCGCCAGGCGTGTCTTCTTCACCAGACCGCTCCGGGTCGCCAGCACGAGGTACGGCGCGGCGTCGTAGTCGCGCAGCGCCAGGACCTCCATGACGACCTCGTCCGGCTGCATGGCCAGCAGGTTCGCCAGGTGCTGGCCGCGCGCGTCGCGGGCGGCGTCGGGCAGCTCGTAGGCCTTGACCCGGTAGACCCGGCCCTTGTTGGTGAAGAACAGCAGCCAGTGGTGCGTCGTCGTCACGAAGAAGTGGTCGACGATGTCGTCCTGGCGCAGCTGCGCGCCGCGCACGCCCTTGCCGCCGCGCTTCTGCGCCCGGTAGAGGTCGGTGTTGGTCCGCTTGGCGTAGCCGCCGCGCGTGATCGTGACCACCATGTCCTCCTCGGCGAGGAGGTCCTCGATGGACATGTCGGCCTCGTAGGCGATGATCTCCGTCTTGCGGTCGTCGCCGTACTTGCCCGCGATCTCCGAGAGCTCCTCGGAGACGATCGAACGCTGCCGCTCGGGCGAGTCCAGGATGGCCTGGTACTCGCTGATCTGGGCCATCAGCGAGTCGTACTCGTCGATGATCTGCTGCCGCTCCAGAGCGGCCAGCTTGCGCAGCTGCAT
Source organism: Planomonospora alba (assembly GCF_039534085.1). NCBI lineage: Bacteria > Bacillati > Actinomycetota > Actinomycetes > Streptosporangiales > Streptosporangiaceae > Planomonospora > Planomonospora alba. The sequence continues at coordinate 17,434 of NZ_BAAAUT010000065.1, read as the reverse complement.
GTCGAGGATGGCCTGCGCCTGGATCTGGTCGATCTCCAGCAGCGCCATCAGGCCGCCCTGCGCCTCGGCCGCCGACGGCGAGCGCCGGATCAGGGCGATGACCTCGTCCATCCGCTCCAGCGCCTTGAGCAGCGCGCGCAGGATGTGGGCCCGCTCCTCGGCCTTGCGCAGCAGGTAGCGGGTCCGGCGGACCACGACCTCGATCTGGTGGTCGATGTAGTGGCGGACGAACTGGTCGAGGCGGAGCGTGCGCGGCACGCCGTCCACCAGGGCCAGCATGTTGGCGCCGAAGGTGGTCTGCAGCTGGGTGTGCTTGTAGAGGTTGTTCAGCACGACCTTGGCGACCGCGTCGCGCTTGAGCACGATCACCAGCCGCTGGCCGACCCGGGAGGAGCTCTCGTCCCGGACGTCGGCGATGCCGGTGATCCGGCCGTCCTTGACCGACTCGGCGATCGACAGGGCCAGGTTGTCCGGGTTGACCATGTAGGGCAGCTCGGTGACGACCAGGCACTGGCGGCCCTTGGCGTCCTCCTCGACCTCGACGATCGCCCGCATGGTGATCGAGCCGCGGCCGGTCCGGTAGGCGTCGTCGATGCCGCGCCGGCCGACGATGAGCGCGCCGGTGGGGAAGTCCGGCCCCTTGATCCGCTCGATCAGCGCCTCGAGGAGCTCGTCGTCGCCCGCCTCGGGGTGCTGCAGCGCCCACTTGACGCCCTCGGCCACCTCGCGCAGGTTGTGCGGCGGGATGTTGGTGGCCATGCCGACGGCGATGCCGGCCGAGCCGTTGACCAGGAGGTTGGGGAAGCGCGACGGGAGGACCAGCGGCTCCTGGGAGCGCCCGTCGTAGTTGGGCTGGAAGTCGACGGTGTCCTTGTCGATGTCGCGGACCATCTCCATGGCGATGGGCGCGAGCTTGCACTCGGTGTACCGCATCGCCGCGGGCATGTCGTTGCCCGGCGACCCGAAGTTGCCCTGGCCGTCGATCAGGGTGTAGCGCAGCGCCCAGGGCTGGGCCAGCCGTACGACGGTCCCGTAGATCGAGGAGTCGCCGTGCGGGTGGTAGGAGCCCATGACGTCGCCGACGACGCGGGAGCACTTGAAGTAGCCGCGGTCGGGCCGGTAGCCGCCGTCGTACATGGCGTACAGCACGCGGCGGTGCACCGGCTTGAGGCCGTCGCGGACGTCGGGCAGCGCGCGGGACACGATGACGGACATCGCGTAGTCCATGTAGCTGCGCTGCATCTCCGACTGGAGATCGACCGGCTCGATGCGTTCGGCCGGCGGCGTGGTGTTCACATCCGTCACGGGTGAAGGATCCTTCTGCTGGGTCGGAGAGGGTCGGTGGGGCTGCCGCTACACATCGAGGAAGCGCACGTCGCGCGCGTTCCTGATGATGAAGGAGCGGCGGGCCTCCACGTCCTCTCCCATGAGAATGGTGAACAGCTCGTCGGCCTGGGCGGCGTCGTCCAGCGTCACCTGGCGCAGCACCCGGGTGTCGGGGTTCATGGTGGTCTCCCAGAGCTGGGAGGCGTTCATCTCGCCCAGGCCCTTGAACCGCTGGATGCCGTCGTGCAGGCGCGGGTCGCGCTTGCCCGCCGCGATCCCCACCTCGATGATCGCGTCGCGCTCGCCGTCGGAGTAGGCGTAGGAGGCGTCCTCGCCCCGGCGGTCCCACTTGATCTTGTAGAGCGGCGGCTGGGAGAGGTAGACGTGCCCGGCCTCGATCAGCGGGCGCATGAAGCGGAAGAGCAGCGTCAGGAGCAGGGTGTTGATGTGCTGGCCGTCGACGTCGGCGTCGGCCATCAGGATCAGCTTGTGGTAGCGGAGCTTGGCGATGTCGAAGTCGTCGTGGACGCCGGTGCCCATCGCGGTGATCAGCGCCTGGACCTCGGTGTTCTTCAGCACCTTGTCGATGCGGGCCTTCTCGACGTTCAGGATCTTGCCGCGGATGGGCAGGATGGCCTGGAACCGGGAGTCGCGCCCGCCCTTGGCCGAGCCGCCCGCCGAGTCGCCCTCGACGATGAACAGCTCGCACTTCTCCGGGTCGCTCCACTGGCAGTCGGCCAGCTTGCCGGGCAGGCCGGAGCCGGACTCCAGCAGCGACTTGCGCCGGGTGAGCTCGCGGGCCTGGCGGGCCGCGATGCGGGCCCGCGCCGCCTGCAGGGACTTGGTGATGATGTCCTTGGCCTCGCCGGGGTTGCGCTCGAACCAGTCGCGCAGGTGGTCGTTGCAGGCCTTCTGGACGAACGACTTGGCCTCGGTGTTGCCCAGCTTGGTCTTGGTCTGGCCCTCGAACTGCGGGTCGGCCAGCTTCACCGAGATGATCGCGGTGAGCCCCTCGCGGATGTCCTCACCGGCGAGGTTGTCGTCCTTGCCCTCCTTGAGGAACTTCTGCTCGCGCGCGTAGCGGTTGACGATCGACGTCAGCGCCGCGCGGAAGCCCTCCTCGTGGGTGCCGCCCTCGGCCGTGTTGATCGTGTTGGCGAAGGTGTAGACCGACTCGCTGTAGGAGTTGTTCCACTGCATGGCGATCTCGACCGAGATGCCGTCGCCGTGCTCCTCGAAGTCGATCACCGAGACGTGCGCCGGCTCCTTCTTCGCGTTGAGGTGCTTGACGAAGTCGGACAGGCCGCCCTCGTAGTGGTAGACGACCTCGACGGGCTCGCCGTCGATGTGGTCGGGCCGCTCGTCGCGCAGGGAGATCGTCAGGCCCTTGTTCAGGAAGGCCATCTCCTGGAAGCGGCGGGAGAGCGTCTCGAAGTTCCACGTGGTGGTCTCGAAGATCTCGGCGTCGGCCCAGAAGGTGATCGACGTGCCGGTCTCGTCCGTCGGCTCGCCCTTGGCCAGCGGCGCCACGGGCCGGGAGCCGGCATAGCTCTGCCGCCAGTAGTGGCCGTCCGTGCGGATCTCCACCTCCAGCCGGGTGGACAGGGCGTTCACCACGGAGACGCCCACGCCGTGCAGGCCGCCGGAGACCGCGTAGGACTTGCTGTCGAACTTGCCGCCCGCGTGCAGCACGGTCAGGACGACCTCGACCGCGGGACGCTTCTCGACGGGGTGCAGGCCGACGGGGATGCCGCGGCCGTTGTCGACGACCCTGACGCCGTTGTCGGCCAGGAGCGTGACCTCGATCCGGTCGGCGTAACCCGCCAGCGCCTCGTCGACGGAGTTGTCCACGACCTCGTAGACGAGGTGGTGGAGACCGCGCTCCCCGGTCGAGCCGATGTACATGCCCGGGCGTTTGCGGACCGCTTCAAGCCCCTCGAGCACGGTGATTGAGCTAGCGTCGTAGGACAAGTGTGAAATCCTCCTGCCGAGGACACGCGGCGGGCACAGTTCAGCCCCGCCGTGCCCGTCACCGTCGTGAATGCCCCGATGCGCTCACCCGGGGGAATCGGCTGTCGACGCCGGGGTGACACGCAAACGGACGTGTCCGGAATCCTGTTTCATTCTAGCGGCTCCGCACACATCATGTGGCATTGACGGCCCCTGAAAGCCTCTCTGGCGCGTCGATCATCATTTCAAGCATCCCCCCACAGGGGCGGGGGTCGGGGCGCCAGAGGGCCGCTGATCCGTTCGGGGCGTGGTCGGAGGGGGGATGAGGGCCGGTTCCACAGGCCTTCACCGGATATCCCCCGACGGCGCGGCGCGACCTCCCGGCCACCGCGGCGGACCGCATCCGGTGGCCGCCTCCGGTGCGGCCCCGGCCGCCGCGCCGGCCGCCCGGCGGTCCGCACCGCGGGACATCCGGCGGCCGGGCGCCGCCGGTCAGCCGTAGGTGTCGCCGGGACCGCGGCTGCCCTTCACCCGCAGCCCCCCGGAGCGCCGGGGCCCGCCCTGCGGCCCCTGCACGTTGACCCGCCGTACGGTCCCGTCCCCCAGGTCCTCGTTCAGCCGCCGGAGCAGGGTGCCCGCCAGCAGCCGGACCTGGGTGGCCCAGGCGGTGGAATCGGCCACCACCAGGAGCTCGCCGTCCTCGAAGCGCTCCGGCCGGGTGTGGGCGGCCATCTCCGGGCCGACGATCTGCGGCCAGCGCCCGAAGAGCCCGCCGACCGCCACCGGCTTCTGCCACCCCCGGGCGGCGAGCAGCTCGTCGATGGCGCTGCTGAACAGCTGGGGATCCCCGGACTGCCTGCGCGGCCCGGCGGCCTTGCGCCGGGGCTCGCGCCGCGGCAGCTGGCCGCGCTTGGCGGCGTCGGCCTTGGCCTGGGCGAGCTTCTCCCTCGCCAGGGCCGCCCCCCTGGCCGCGGCCTCCTTCTCGGCCCCGGTGCCGTTCCCCTGGGCGGGCAGCTGTTCAGCGGACACGGACCACGCTCCCTTCGGACACGTCGAACCGGGCGCCGGCCAGCTCCGCCGGCACGTCGTCGGGGACCGCCGCGGTGATCAGCACCTGCTCGGCCGGGGCGACGAGCTCGGCCAGGCGGCGGCGGCGCTGCGCGTCCAGCTCGGCGAAGACGTCGTCGAGGATCAGCACCGGGTCGCCGCCGTCCGCCCGGAGCAGGTCGTAGGCGGCCAGCCGGAGGGCCAGGGCGAACGACCAGGACTCGCCGTGGCTGGCGTAGCCGCGCGCGGGCAGCTCGCCCAGGCTCAGGAGCAGGTCGTCGCGGTGCGGTCCGACGAGCGTCACCCCGCGCTCCAGCTCCGCCTCCCGGACCTCCAGCAGCCCGGCGCGGAGCGCCTCCTCCAGCGCCGTCCGGTCCGGCGTGTCCACAGCTGTGGACACCGTGCCGCGGTAGGCCAGGCCCGCCGGCGCGGAGCCGGGCGCCAGCGAGGCGTAGGAGGCGGCGACCAGCGGGCGCAGCGTCTCGACCAGCTCCAGCCGGGCGGCGAGCAGCTCGGCGCCGCTCCTGGCCAGCTGGGCGTCCCAGACCTCCAGCGTGCTGAGCACGTCACCGGCGCCGGCCGCCGCGAACGCGGCCTCGCTCTCGGCCCGCCGCCCGCTCCGGCCGCGGCCCCGCCTGGCCTGTGCGGCGGTGCGCAGCAGGGCGCCGCGCTGCTTGAGCACCCGGTCGTAGTCGGCGCGGACCCCGGCGAACCGAGGGGCCCTGGCCACCAGCAGGTCGTCCAGGAACCGGCGCCGCTCGGCGGGGTCGCCCTTGACCAGGGCCAGGTCCTCCGGGGCGAACAGCACCGTGCGCAGCAGCCCGATGACGTCGCGCGGCCGGGAGACGGGGGAGCGGTTCAGCCTGGCCCGGTTGGACCGACCGGGGTTGATCTCCAGCTCGACCAGCGCCCTGCGGTCGTCGCGCACGACCACCGAGCGCACGACGGCCCGCGCCGCCCCGTGCCGCACCAGCGGGCCGTCGGTGGCGACCCGGTGGCTGGACTGCGTCGCGACGTAGCCCAGGGCCTCGACGAGGTTGGTCTTGCCCTGGCCGTTCGGCCCCACGAAGGCCGTGGTGCCCGGCTCCAGGGCGAGATCCACGGTGTCGTAGGACCGGAAGTCGGTCAGCGAGAGATGGGCTACGTGCACGCCGTTACGTTAGTGCCTCCGCGTTCCTGCGGTTGCTGGAGACGCCCGCCGTACCGAAGGGGCACGGGGGGTCCGGCGGGCGCCCGTGCACACCCTGTGGACGGGCGCGCGCACGGCGGGCGCGGGTCCTTCCTCCCGGCGGCGGGATCCACAACCCGTGGAAGGCGCGCCCGCCGCGGGGCGCGCGGGCGGGGCCGCGGCGGGGAGCCGGGCGCCCGTCCACAGGCTGTGGACCGCGGGGCTACCCCTGCGCCTCGACCGGGGGCACGACGTCGGCACCGGGGGAGTCGGCGCCCTTGTCGACCTGGCCCTCCTTGGCGGTCACGGCGTGCCCGCCGAACTGGTTGCGCAGCGCCGCGACCATCTTCATGGCCGGGGAGTCGTCCTGGCGGGAGGCGAACCGGGCGTACAGCGCGGCGGTGATGACGGGCAGCGGGACCGCGTGCTCCACCGCCGCCTGGACCGTCCAGCGGCCCTCGCCGGAGTCCTGGGCGTAGCCGCGCAGCCCCGCCAGGTGCTCGTCCTCGTCCAGCGCCCGGACCAGCAGGTCGAGCAGCCACGAGCGGATGACCGTGCCCTGCCGCCAGCTCTTGAACGAACCGGCCACGTCGGTCACGACGTCGGAGGCCTCCAGCAGCTCCCAGCCCTCGGCGAAGGCCTGCATCATGCCGTACTCGATGCCGTTGTGGACCATCTTCGCGAAGTGGCCGGCGCCGATCCGCCCCGCGTGGACGAAGCCGTCCTCGCCTTCGGGCTTGAGGGTCTCGAAGACCGGCATGAGCCGCCGGACGTCGTCCTGCGAGCCGCCGACCATCAGCGCGTAGCCGTTCTCCAGGCCCCAGACGCCGCCGCTCACCCCGCAGTCGACGAAGCCGATCCCGCGGGCCGCGAGCTCCTCGCCGTGCTTCTGGTCGTCCACGTAGTGCGAGTTCCCGCCGTCGACCACGATGTCCCCGGCCGACAGGAGCTTGCCCAGCTCGTCGATCGTCGACTGGGTCGGCGCCCCGGCGGGCACCATGACCCAGACCGCGCGCGGGGCCTGCAACCGGTCCACCAGCTCCTGCAGGCTCGAGACGTCGCTGAGCTTCGGGTCCCGGTCGTAGCCCACGACCTCGTGGCCGCCGCGGCGCAGCCGCTCGGCCATGTTGCCGCCCATCTTGCCCAGGCCGATCATGCCGATCTGCATGTGCCGCCCTCCGTCCCTTCAGTCTTGCCGTGACCGTCCATACCGCTGTGCCCCCTTTTCAGGGTTTCATCGTCCGCGTGCCGCCAGGCGGGCCCGCGCGAGCCGTACCAGGTCGGCGTTCCCGCGGACGGGTTCACCCGCGGGACCGTGGAGGACGTCCTCCAGACCGATACGCGTGGCCAGTCCCAGTCGTCCGGCTTCATCCACAAGTACCCACGCCGGGGCGTGCTCACCATGGAGGAGCCTGGGACCGGGAACGGCCAGCTCGTCGAGGCGCCCGAGTACGGCGTGCGCACGCGGCACGGCGGTGTGCGGGTCACCCCCGATGATCTCCACGAGCACCCGCACGCAGTCGATGCCGGTCGCGGCCAGGGCCTCGGCGTCCGCAACGGACCAGACCCCCGCCTCGACCCCCACGCCGAGCCGCCGAAGATCTTCGCACAGATCGGTGAAACCGGGCTCGGAGAGGTTGACCGAGGCGAAATCGGGCAGCTCGTCGGGCGGGAGCGCCGCCCAGCCGCGCACCGCCGCGCGGCGGGCGGCCACGTCCCCGCCGGTCATCCACAGCCCTGTGCTCACCCCTGTGGGCAGACCGGGGGCGGCGCGCCGTACCGCGCGGACGGCGGCGCCGATGTCCGCGGCGCTGAGCGACTCCCTGCCCGCCTCGTCGCGCGGGTGCATGTGGACGGCGGACGCACCCGCCGCGCGGGCGGCACGGGCCTCCTGAGCGAGCTGGGCGGGGGTGACGGGGAGCGCGGGGTGCTCGGCGGGCGCCCGGTTCCCGTTGAGGCACGCCTTGAGCATGACCGGGCCGGCCCCGCCCGCCGCACCGGACCCTCCGTGCTCCCCCTGCTCCCCGTGCCCGTCCCGGTCCGCCACGCTTCCCCCCGCGTCCGCGTGCCGCCCGGCGGCACGGCCCGGCCGGTCCGCGTCAGCTCGACAGGCGGATCGGCATGATCAGATAACGGTAGGCGGAGGCCGTCTCGTCGTCCACAGGCTTGCCCCCGGTGAGGATGGCGGGCTTGGTGGAGGTGGTCATCTGCAGCCGGGCCACGTCGGAGTCGATCGCGCCCAGGCCCTCCAGCAGGAACTGGTGGTTGAAGGCGATGTTGATGTCGTCGCCGTCGAAGTCCACCGGCAGCACCTCCACGGCCTGCGCCTCGTCGCCGGTGCCCGCCTCCAGGACGACCTCACCGCCCCGGAAGGCCATCCGGACCGGGGTGTTGCGCTCGGCGACCAGGGCCACGCGCTTGACCGCCTCGACGAACGAGGCCGTGGACAGGTCGGCGCGGGCGGAGAACTCCGTCGGCAGCAGCGAGCGGTACTTGGGGAACTCGGGGTCGAGCAGCCGGGTGGTGGTGCGCCGCCCGGCGCTGGAGAAGCCGATCATGCCCTCTCCGGTGCCGCCGGCGGAGCTCATCGCGATCTCGACCTCCGCGCCGGTCGAGCCCAGGGCCTTGGCGGTGTCGGCGAGGGTCTTGCCGGGGATCATGGCGATCGCCGAGAAGTCGGGCTGCTCCGGCTGCCACTTCAGCTCGCGCACCGCGAGGCGGTAGCGGTCGGTGGCGGCGAGGGTGACGGTGTCGCCCTCGATCTCCATCCGCACGCCGGTCAGCATCGGGAGCGTGTCGTCCTTGCCCGCGGCGACCGCGACCTGGGCGACGGACGAGGCGAACACGTCGCTGCCGATCCGCCCGGCGGCCGGGGGCATCGACGGCAGGGAGGGGTAGTCCTCCACAGGCATGGTGAGGAGTGTGAACCGGGCGCTGCCGCAGGTGACGATGGCCTTGGCCCCCTCCACCACGAAATCCACAGGCTGTGCGGGGAGCGCGCGGGTGATCTCGGCGAGGAGCTTTCCGGAGACGAGCACCACGCCCGCCTCACCCGTCTGCGGTTCGAGCGTCACCTCCGCGGAGACCTCGTAGTCGAAACCGGAGAGCTTCAGCTGGCCGCTCTCGGTCACCTCCAGCCGCATGCCGGCGAGCACCGGCACGGAGGGACGCGCCGGAAGGCTGCGTGCCGTCCATGCGACCGCCTCTGCGAGCACGTCTCGGTCGACCCGGAACATCACGTGGATCCGCCTCCTGTGTATCGAGCGCTGTCGCTCGGTGCCGTGGGGTTCAGGTGTCCACTGTCGCGCGCGTGCGCTCCCCCGGAACCCCTTCTATGGGTCTTGAGTTTCTTCGTAAGAGATATAAGAGGTCATCACAGTAGGGGGTGTGGAAACTGTGGAAGACCTCTGTTTCCGCAGGTCACCCCCGGGATTTTTGTCCACCGGGGGTGTGGGTTGAGCCTGTGGGAAACCCGGCCGCCTGGGGACGGCCGCGCTGTACCCACAGGCCGTCCCCAGATCGGGGGTCTCTCATCCACCGGTAAACGCTGGTTATCCACGTGGTTTCCCCAGGTTTTCCACGGGGTAGGAGTCCGGTTTGTCCTTGGGGAAAACTTTGCACACAGGGCGTCCACAGGTTGTCCACCGGCTATCAACAAGTTCTCCCCAGGTTCTCCCCAGAGTTGTCCCCATGCCCCGGAGAAGGTGAGAACTGCTCATCATCGTCTCCACCAGGCATGATCACCTCGCGCGGACCCGTCCCGCCCGGCCGGAGCGCTGATCCACAAGGTTTTCCACAGGCTGTGCATCACCTGGGGGAAACGCTCATCCATTGCGCGACTGCTGCTTGATCCGCGTCGTCAGCTCGTTGACCTGGTTGTAGATCGAGCGCCGCTCCGCCATGAGCGAGCGGATCTTCCGGTCGGCGTGCATGACCGTGGTGTGGTCGCGCCCGCCGAACTGCTGGCCGATCTTCGGCAGCGACATGTCGGTCAGCTCCCGGCACAGGTACATGGCGATCTGCCGGGCCGTCACCAGCACCCGCGAGCGCGACGTCCCGCACAGGTCCTCGATCGACAGCCCGAAGTAGGTGGCGGTCGAGGCCATGATCGTCGCGATGGTGATCTCCGAGTCGGCGTCCTCGGTGATCAGGTCCTTGAGCACCACCTCGGTCAGCTGCAGGTCCACCGACTGCCGGTTGAGGCTGGCGAACGCCGTCACCCGGATCAGCGCGCCCTCCAGCTCCCGGATGTTGGTGGAGATGCGGCTGGCGATGTACTCCAGCACCTCCGGCGGGGCGGCCAGCCCCTCCTGGATCGCCTTCTTGCGCAGGATCGCGATGCGGGTCTCCAGCTCCGGCGGCTGCACGTCGGTGATCAGGCCCCACTCGAACCGGTTGCGGAGCCGGTCCTCCAGGGTGATCAGCTGCTTGGGCGCCCGGTCGCTGGAGATGACGATCTGCTTGTTGGCGTTGTGCAGGGTGTTGAAGGTGTGGAAGAACTCCTCCTGCGTCTGCTCCTTGCCCTCCAGGAACTGGATGTCGTCCACCAGCAGGATGTCCACGGCCCGGTAGCGGCCGCGGAAGTTGTCGGCCTTGTGGTCGCGGATGGAGTTGATGAAGTCGTTGGTGAACTCCTCGGAGCTGACGTATCTCACCCGCGCGCCGTCGTAGAGGCTCTGCGCGTAGTGGCCGATCGCGTGCAGCAGGTGGGTCTTGCCCAGCCCGGAGTCGCCGTAGATGAACAGGGGGTTGTACGCCTTGGCCGGCGCCTCGGCCACCGCGACCGCCGCGGCGTGCGCGAAGCGGTTGCTGGAGCCGATGACGAAGGTCTCGAAGGTGTACTTCGGGTTCAGCCGCGCGGGCTCCCCCGCCGTGCGACCGGTCCGGGAGTCCCACCGGTTCTGCGCGGGGCCGCCGGGCGCGGGGCTCGGTGCCGGACGCTCGAAGGGGGCGCTCGCCTCGGGGCGGGGCGGGGCGGGCTGCGGGGTGTAGCCGCCGTACCCGGCGCCGCTCCCGGGACCGGGCCCCTGCTCCGCCTGCTGCTGGGGGACGGGGGCGGGCGCCGCCGGGGGGTACGGCCGGCCGTCCTCCTCACCCTGGGGATAGGGGTAGGAGAACGGCTGCCCCTGTGGCCGGTGCTGTGGATAGTCGGTGGACGGCGGGGCGGGCGGTGCCGGCGCGGGGTAGGGGTGCTGGACCGCGGAGTCCCCGCCGTGCTGGGGGTTCACCGGCTGTGCGTAACCCTGCTGCGGGCCGCCGCCCTGGGGATAACCGGTCGCGGGGGCCTGGGGATAAGTCTCGCTCCGGGGAGTGGACGGGCCGTTCGCCGGGCCGGAGCCCTTGGCGGAGGGGTCCACCACGACCGCGAAGCGCATGGGACGGCCCATCTCCCGGGAGAGCGCCTGGGTGATCAGCGGCCGGAGCTTGCTCTCCAGGGCGTCCCGGGCGAAGTCGGTGGGGGCGGCGAGCACCACGGTGTCGTTCATGAGCCCGAAGGGCACGGTCTGGTCGAGCAGCGCGCGGTGCACGGGCGGGACGTCCTCATGGTGGGAGCTCGCGAGCACCCGTGACCACACCGCGCCGAGGTCCATCTGCTCCATGGCCCGGCTCCCCTCCTCCCGACGCGGTCCCCGCACGTTCATCGTGATCCGCTGTTGTCCACACCGACGGCCACCCGGCGCGTCGGAATCTCCCGTTGTCCACACGCCGGCGTCCGTGCGGTCCGTCGCGGTTCCGTCTTGAAATCCACATGGAATCCACAGCGGATCCACAAGCCGTGCACAACTCCGTACATACAGCCATGCCGCGTTCTGCAGCGGGAAGGAGGTCCGGAGGGGCCGACAGTAGTCTGTGTCCACAGGGGTGTTCAAGACGTTGTCCACAGCCTAGTGGCAGTGTGGGGGAGGCTGCGTGCACATCCTGTGGATAGAGAAACGGCTGGGGAAAACTTCCCTGTGGAACTGTGGATGACCCGGTAGCGGAGGTCCCCGGTTTGACCTGGGGCGCGTCCACCCCGTAACGTACGACGGTCGGCTTGCCACGCGACGGCTATTTCGCATGCCCCGCATCCGGCAAGCCAGCCACTGTCGAACATCCCCATGTGCTGGGGATGCGCCTCAAGCCTGGAGCCCACTCGTGAGCAAGCGTACTTTCCAGCCGAACAACCGCCGTCGCGCGAAGACCCACGGCTTCCGGCTGCGTATGCGCACCCGCGCCGGTCGCGCGATCCTGGCCGCCCGCCGCCGCAAGGGCCGCGCCGAGCTCTCCGCCTGACGCGCCGTCCGCCCCGCCCGATCCGCCGGGCCGGGTAGCAAGCGCCCTGTCGCCCGTCGGCCGTGCGGTCGGCGGGCGATAGCCGTACCTGCCCAGGGTCGAGAAGGTCTCCCGTGTTGCCGTCCAGGTCCCGCATGCGCCGGGGCGAGGAGTTCGCCACCGCGGTCAGGAAGGGCGGCCGTGCCGGCCGTCCCACGCTGGTCGCGCATTTCGGCATGCGCGCGGAGGCCGACGAACCGCCCCTGGTGGGGTTCGTGGTGAGCCGCGCCGTGGGCGGCGCGGTCGTCCGCAACCGGGTCAAGCGCAGGCTCAGACACCTGATGCGGGACCGCCTCGACCGGCTCCCGCGAGGTAGCCTGCTGGTTGTACGCGCCAATCCACCGGCCGCGTCCGCGCGAAGCGAGCGCCTTGCCGCCGAACTCGACGTCGCGCTGGATCGTTTACTCAGGCGGCGTGAACCCACCAGGGTTCGCAGGGACGGATGACGATGACGGCGCAGCAGACACCCGGGGCCTCCCCGGCCGCCCGGATCCTGATGGCTCCGATCCGGTTCTACCGGGCCTTCGTGAGCCCTCTCCTGGGTCCCCGCTGCCGCTTCTACCCTTCGTGCAGCGCCTACGGCCTGGAGGCGATCGCCGTCCACGGCGCGCTGCGCGGCACCTGGCTGACGATCCGGAGAATCGGGCGCTGCCACCCATTCCATCCTGGCGGTTTAGACCCGGTGCCCCCACGCCCGGTCCGGTCCCACGAAATGCAAGGGAGCTAGCTCGGTGGAGCTGTCCTGGCTCAACTGGCTGTACACAGCCGTCGCCCAAGTCGTCACCTGGATTCACCAGGGCTACAGCACCTTCATCCCGCCGGACAGCGGGCTCAACTGGGCACTGACGATCATCACGCTCACCGTGCTGATGCGGCTGCTGATCTTCCCGCTCTTCCTCAAGCAGATGCGCTCGTCGAAGAAGATGCAGGAGCTGGCGCCGAAGGTCCAGGAACTGCGCAAGCGCTACAAGAACGACAAGCAGCGCATGAACCAGGAGGTCATGGCGCTGTACCAGGGGGCGGGCGCCAACCCGCTCGGCGGCTGCCTGCCGATCCTGGCGCAGTTCCCGATCTTCATCTCGATGTTCACCGTGCTGCAGGCGATGGCCAACAGCCCGGTGCCCAAGTTCGGCATGACCCAGGAGCTGATGGACAGCGCCCGGGCCGCGCACGTCTTCGGCGCCCCGATCCCGGCGACGTTCTTCACCAGCTCCGGCGACATCATCAAGCTGGGCGCGGACCCCGTCGTCACCAAGGTCGTGCTCGCGGTCTTCGTGGCGATCAGCTCGCTGACCACCTTCCTCACCGTCCGGCAGAGCGTCACGCGCTCGATGGCCCAGATGCCGGACAACCCCATGGCGCAGCAGCAGAAGATCCTGATGTACATCTCGCCGCTGTTCGCCATCTTCTCCCTGAACTTCCCGCTCGGCCTGATCCTCTACTGGGTCACCACCAACCTGTGGACGCTCGGCCAGCAGCACTGGTACTACAGCCGCCACCCCATGCCGGTGATCGACGCCAAGGGGAACGTGGTCACCCCCGCCCCCAAGCCGGGCATGCTCGGCAAGCTGAAGAAGGGCACTCCCGAGTCCGAGGCGCCGCCCGCGCCGCCGGCACCGAAGATCACCCGCCAGCAGCCGACCCGCCAGCCCCGCAGCAAGCGCACCGGCAGGACGGGCAGCAAGAAGTCCTAGCGGGCGTCGTGTGGACCCCCGCCCGGGAAGGCTCCACGACGACTCCCGACGACCCATCCCGACAGCACGAAGGAGTGGCTGGACGTGACTGAGGGCCAGCAGGAGACCGCGGCCAAGGCGGCTCCCGATCTCGCAGCCTTGGAGCAGGAGGGGGAGATCGCGGCCGACTATCTCGAGGGTCTGCTCGACATCGCCGACATCGACGGTGACATCGACATGGACGTCGAGGGCGACCGCGCCGTCGTGTCCGTCGTGGACGTCAGGGGCAGCGACCTGGTGGGCCCGCACGGCGAGGTCCTGGAGGCGCTCCAGGAGCTCACCCGGCTCGCGGTCCACCGGCAGACGGGCGAGCGCTCCCGCCTGATGCTCGACATCGGCGGCTACCGCGAGCGGCGCAGGGCCGAGCTCCGTGAGCTCGGCACCAAGGTCGCCGGGGAGGTCAAGCGCTCCGGCGAACCCAGGTCCCTCCAGCCGATGACGCCCTTCGAACGCAAGATCGTGCACGACGCCGTCGCCGCCGCAGGCCTGCGCAGCGAGTCCGAGGGCGAGGAGCCCCGCCGCTTCGTGGTGGTCCTGCCCGCCTAGGACGACCGGTGGTCCCGCCCGCACGGTGACCGCCGCCGTGACACCCGGCCGCCGCCCTGGCTCCCAGGACGGCGGCCTTTTTCGTGCCCTCCGCCCGGCGGCACCGGTACGGCGCGCCGCCCCGTACCGTGGGTACGGGGTCGCGCCGCCCGGCGCCTCCGGCGCGGCCTCGCGGTCCCGGCATGCTTGTCCGGCCGTCGGCTAACGTTGGTTCGCACAGCGAGTACCGGCACCGGCTCACGCCCTCGGGGTGGCCCCGGATTCTTCGAGAAAAGAGTGATCGTCCAGTGAGCGAGCAGCTGCCCGAACCGCCCGAGATCGCGCGCGAGGTGTTCACCGGCGCAGCCTGGTCCCGAGCGGAGGCGTTCGCGGAGCTGCTGGCCGGTCCCGGAGTGGTGCGCGGACTGCTCGGCCCCCGCGAGGTGCCCCGGATCTGGGACCGCCACCTCCTCAACTGCGCGGTGGTCGCTGAGGCGGTCCCCGCCGACGTGCGGCTGGTGGACATCGGCTCGGGCGCCGGCCTGCCGGGCATCGTGCTCGCGATCGTCCGCCCCGACATCACGGTGACGCTCCTGGAGCCGCTGCTGCGCCGTACGGCGTTCCTGGCGGAGTGCGTGGAGCTGCTGAAGCTGGAGAACGTCGAGGTGCTGCGCGGCCGGGCCGAGGAGTTCGCCGGGAAGCGCGAGTTCGACGTGGCCTCCGCGCGGGCGGTGGCCCCGCTCGACCGGCTGCTGACGTGGGCGCTGCCGCTGCTGCGCGAGGGGGGAGAGCTGCTCGCGATGAAGGGGGAGCGGGCGGCGGAGGAGCTGGCGGAGGCCGAGGAGCGACTGCGCTCCAGCGGGGTGCGGAGCGCCGAGCTTGTATCCGTCGGGCGCGGTAAGGTCGAGCCGCACGCAACTCTCATCCGGGTGGTCGCCGGCCGGGCTCCCGAGAGGGCCCGGCAGGCCTCTCGCCGAAAGGATCGTGCCCCGCGTCCGAAGCGGGGCCGGTAGACGGACCGGGAGAAGCGAGTGCGAGGTCAAGGAGATCCGGTGAGCCGAACACCTCCCGGCGCGAGCGCCGGGTTCTCCGCGCTGGATGAGCGCGGGCGTACGGCCGCGGGCACCGCGGGTGGCCTCGGCTGGCCGGAGAGCCCCCTCCTCCCTCCGCTCGGCAGTCCTTCCGGTCTGGGCTGGCCGGCCTCGGTCCCCCCGGCCGGGATCCGGCCGGTCGAGAGGACGACCGTCACCCGACCCCCCCTTAACCCCGGCGACTCGCCGCTGGTACGAGAGGCACTCAGCTCAGTGGTTTCACGTGAAACATCGCCCCAGAACACCGCGGTCGCCGCTTCCGGAGGCTCCCCGGGCTCCCGGGACGGCGACTGGCCCCGGCCGCCCAAGACCCGGATCTTCACCGTCGCGAACCAGAAGGGCGGTGTGGGGAAGACCACCACGTCGGTGAACCTCGCGGCGGCGCTGTCCATGCACGGCCAGCGCGTCCTGGTCGTCGACCTCGACCCCCAGGGCAACGCCTCGACGGCGCTGGCCATCGAGCACCGCGGTGACGTGCCGGACATGTACAAGGTGCTGGTGGAGGACCTGCCGCTCACCGACGTGGTGAAGGAGGTCCCGGAGATGCCCGGACTCTACTGCGCCCCCGCCACCATCGACCTCGCCGGAGCCGAGATCGAGCTGGTCTCCATGGTGGCCCGGGAGGCGCGGCTGCAGCGCGCGCTGGCCGCCTACGACGCCATCGAATTCGATTACATCTTCATCGACTGCCCGCCCTCCCTCGGCCTGCTGACGGTCAACGCCCTGATGGCCGCGAACGAGCTGCTGATCCCGATCCAGTGCGAGTACTACGCGCTGGAGGGCCTGGGCCAGCTGCTCCGGAACGTGGATCTGGTCCGCGCCCATCTGAACCCCTCGCTGGACCTGTCGACCATCCTCCTGACCATGTACGACGGCCGGACCCGGCTGGCCTCGCAGGTCGCGGAAGAGGTACGGTCTCACTTCGGCGACACGGTGCTGAGCACGCTGATCCCTCGGAGCGTGCGCGTCTCCGAGGCGCCCAGCTACGGGCAGTCGGTCATGACCTATGATCCGGGCTCCAGCGGTGCGATGGCGTACATGGACGCCGCGCGTGAGATCGCCTACCGCGGCGCGGCCGTGTGAGCGGTCGGAAGGCTCCCGGCGGTGCGATCGTGGAGACTACCGAGGGCGAGACCTTGAGCCTGGGGAGGGGCAGTGAGTAAGCAGCCGAGAGGACTGGGCAGGGGACTGGGAGCGCTGATCCCCACCGCTCCCCCGTCGCCTCCGCCCGCCGAGTCCGCGGCCTCCGGGTCGACCGCGACGATGGTGGCCGCCGAGCCCGCTCCCCGGGAGCAGGACCTCAGGCCGGTCGCCGGCGCCCACTTCCGGGAGATCCCGGTCGAGGACATCGCGCCGAACCCGCGCCAGCCCCGGGAGATCTTCGACGGTTACGCCCTGGAGGAACTCGCCGCCTCCATCAAGGAGGTCGGCCTGCTCCAGCCCGTGGTGGTACGGCCGGCGGGAGACGGGCGCTACGAGCTCATCATGGGCGAGCGCCGCTGGCGGGCCTGCAAGCTGGCCGGGCTGAAACTGATCCCGGCGATCGTGCGGGACACGAAGGAGGACAAGCTCCTCCTCGACGCGCTGATCGAGAACCTCCAGCGCGAACAGCTCAACCCGCTGGAGGAGGCGGCGGCCTACCGCCAGCTCCTCGACGACTTCGGCGCCACCCACGAGCAGCTCGCCACCCGCATCGGCCGGTCCCGCCCGCACGTGACCAACACCCTCCGGCTCCTCAACCTCCCGCCCACGGTCCAGAAAAAGGTCGCGGCGGGCACGATCAGCGCCGGTCACGCCCGGGCCCTGCTGAGCCTGGAAGACCCGGCCGCACAGGAGCACCTCGCCACCCGGATCGTCGCCGAGCTGCTCACGGTCCGCGCGGTGGAGGAGATCATCGCCATGGGTGAGGCGGTGGCGGCTCCCGCCCCCGCTCCCCGTGCTCAGCGGGCCAAGCCCGCCGAGGACCCTTCGCTCCGCCGGTTGGCGGACCGGCTCTCGGATCACTTCGAGACCCGGGTGAAGGTGGACTTCGGTCGTCGCAAGGGCCGCATCGTGGTGGAGTTCGCCACCATCGACGATCTGGAGCGCATCATCGCGACAATGGCCCCGGGCTCCTCCGTGGAGCTCTCCGAGGAATAGCTTCTCCCTCAACGGCGGCCTCGTGTTTCACGTGAAACACGAGGCCGTTCTCTTCCGTGCGACAGGCATGGGCGTTCGGTGTTTCCGTTCCGGGGTTCCGGGTGGCGGGTCGCGTGCCTGGGGTGGTCGTACGGCAGGAGGGC
>NZ_BAAAUT010000064.1:0-36863 GCF_039534085.1 Planomonospora alba | reverse complement strand
GGCCGCCGCCCTGCTGGCCGCTGCCGGGGCCGCGCTGCTCGCCGGCGCGCCGGCCGCGGCGATCGCCGCGGCCGGCGCGCTCCTGCTGGGCCTGGGCGCGGCCGGGATCGTCCTGGTCACCCCCGCCCTGCTGCACGGCCCGGACACCGCCGCCCTGCTGGCCCGCGCCAACGCGGCCGCGAGCGTCAGCGCCCTGCTCGGCCCGCCCGCCATCGGCGCCCTCGACGCCGCCGGGGCGAGCGGCAGGCTCGCCCTCCTGCTGGCCGTACCGCCGCTGCTGTTCCTCGCGGCCGACGCGCGGGGCCGGGGTACGGGGGCCGGGGCACGGGACTCCTCTCGCCCGATGGGGGTCCCTCCGGTGGAGACTCCCCCGGTGAAGGCCTCCCCCGCGGAGACGGGCGGTCCCCCGCCGGGGCAGGCGGGCGGCGACGGACCGGCGGCCGCGCGGCGGACGGCCGGGGCGTGGGCGGCCATCGTGGTGGCCGTGTCCATGGAGTTCTGCTTCACGGTCTGGGCCACGGCCCGGCTGCAGGAGACCGGGCTGGCCGCGGGCGCGGCCGCCGCGGCGGCCACCGCGTTCCTGGTCGGGATGGCCGCCGGCCGCCTCGCGGCGCCGGCGCTGATCGGGCGCGGGATCCCCGTCGTCCCGCTGGGATGCGGGCTGGCCGCGGCCGGGACCCTGGCCGTCGCCCTGACCGGCGCGCCCGTGCCGGTCGCCGCCGGGCTCGCGGTGGCCGGGCTGGGGATCGCCCCGTTCTACCCGGTGACGCTCGCCCGGCTGGTCCAGCTGCCGGGGCTCTCCCCGGCGCGGTCGGCGGCGTACGGGGCTCTCGCCTCCGGCACCGCGATCCTGGCCGCGCCCGCGGCGCTCGCCGCGCTCGGGACCGCGCTCGACCTGCGGACGGCGTTCCTCGTCACGGTGCCGCCGCTGGCGGCCGTCCTGGCCCTCGCCACGGCCCCCGCCCTGCGGGTGCTCCGCCGGTGAGCCCGGCTCCGCCCCCGCCGGGCGGACCCGGGCCCGTCCCGCCGGGCGGTGCCGCGGCTCACTCCCCGATCCGTACGGCGAAAGCGGCGGCGTCCGGCTCCAGGAAGCGCAGCAGCGCCTCGCCCTCCGCGGTCAGCTCGGCGACCGCGCGGGCGGGCAGCGGTTCGAAGGGCGTCAGCCGCAGCGTGGCGGCCCGGCGCCCGAGCTCGGCCTGCCAGGTGCCGCGGACGGTGCCGTCCCACAGGAAGACGGCCCGCACCCGGAGGTTCTTGGTGGTGACGAGCGGCCGGTACTCCTCGGCCATCAGGCGGGTGCGGTCGGCGTGGGCGAGCACCAGGCTGTCGAAGTCGGGCAGGAACCGCGCCGGGGCCGGCACGTCCTCGTCCGGGCGCGGCGCCCCGGGCAGGTCGAACAGCTCCCGGCCCCGCTCGTCGCGGAAGACGGCCAGCCGGGGGCGGAGGCCGTCCAGCACGGCGCGCAGCCCCCTCAGCCCGGTCCAGGCCTGCGCGTCGGCGGCGGTGGCCGGGCCGAAGGCCGCCAGGTAGCGCAGGACCAGCTCCGCGGCCGGATCCCCGCTCTCCCGCGACCGCTCCCGCGCACCCTCCGGCGCCTCCGGCTCCCCCCGCTCCCCCGGTGACCGCTCCCCCGGCTCTCCCGGTCCCTGCGGTCCCTCCGGCTCCCCCGCGGGGCCCGCGCCCGGCCGCCCCCGCCCTGCCCGTCCCGGGCCCGGCAGACCGTCCGGCAGGGCGAACTCCGCCGCGGGCGGGAACGCCCAGCGGTCCTCGGTCGGGACCATGACCAGCGGAAGGCCGGTCCGCACCGCGTAGCCCAGCGCGCGGTCGTTCACGTCGGGGAAGTGCCGCTGGAGCAGCTCGCGGAGCGTGGCGAAGTCGCGCGGCCCCTCGGCGAGGATCGCGCGGGCGACGGGGAGCAGCGCGTCGAGGTCCAGCCCGGCCGCCAGGTCGCCGCGCCCGCGCAGGGCCGAGGTGAGCACCGGCGCCAGCACCGGCCGGAAGCGCGCGTAGTCGGCCGCGCTCACCAGGTGGAGCGTGGCCCGCATCATCGTGGCGCGGACCACCGACCGCTCGTGCAGCGCCCGGTGCAGGTCCTCGCGGCGGAAGTCCTCCAGCCGCGTCCACAGCCCGGTGAAGGGGTGCCGGGGCTCCTGCGCCTGCATGCCGCCGAGCCGTTCCACCGCCGTCACGACGTCGGTCTTCTCCCGGGCGAGCAGCAGCTGCCGGGCCAGCGTCGCACGGTTGAGGCGCCGTGTCGTCAGGGTCTCCATGCCTCCCATCCTGTCGGCCGTACCTGACAGCTCGCGGCAGGTACGGTCGGCAGGATGAGGATCGCATCCCACCCGCCGGGCGGCCCGGGAGCGGGGCGGCCCGGTGGGCTGGCGGACGGCCCGGGCGGGTAGACGGCCCGCACGGGCGGACGGTCCCGGCGGCGGACCCCGTCAGCGGGGAGCGAGCAGGACCATCGGTTCTCCCCACGGATCCCAGCGGAGGGCGACCAGGTCGGAGCCGTACTCCCGGGCCAGCCTGCGGCGCAGCTCCCCGTCGAAGGCGCTCGTGTCCAGGACGAGCAGGTTCCGCTCGGCGTCGACACCGGCGCTGAAGATCCGGTCGTCGGCCATCGGCCCCGGGTCGGCCTCCATCAGGGCGTCGAACTCCGCGACGCCGTGCCGTACCCGCCGCGTCTCCGGAGTGATGGTGAACGGCGTGCGCACGCCGTCGGGCCAGGCCGTACCGCTCAGCGGCGCGGCGGCCAGCCCGCGCCCGCGCGGGGTGACGTGGGGCGCGACGACCCGCCACGGATGGCGCAGCAGGTACGGCGGGGCGAGGTCCTCCGGATGCGCCTCGGCGCGGTCCATGGCGAGACTCAGCGCGTGGTTGAACGGCTCGATCCGCGAATCGTAGGGCTCGTCGAGGAGGTCCACCGGCGGCTCCCAGTGGACCTCGACGGCCTCCGGGGTCGCGTGCCGCAGGATCACCTTCCCCGGCAGGAGGAAGGCGGGCGCCGCCGTCACCGCGTAGAGGACCAGCAGTGTGAGGAGCAGCCGCAGCACGCGCATGGGCAGGGAGTCTATGGTCGGCCCCGCACCGGATCCGCCGGCGGACCCGGCGGGCGGTCGCGGTCCCGTCCCTGCTCGTCGCGGTCGAACCGGTCGCCTTCGACGGCCCGGAGCCCGGGGAGGTGCCCGCCGTACTGGCGGAGCGGGGCACCCGGCCGCCCACGCCGGACGAGTGGGAGTACCCCTGCGGGGCGGGCTCGCCCCACCTGTTCCGCTGGGGGGACGGCTGCCCCGGCGGCGGGCCGCTCGCGCGGAGCGGGCCGCACCGGCTGCCGAACCTGTTCGGCCTGCGCATCGCCCAGGACCCGTACCGCGTGGAGATGACCTCGGACGAGCGGGCCGCCTGCGGCGGGGACGGCGGCGAGGCCGTCTGCGGAGGCTACGGCGGCTTCCTGGAGTGGCTGCCGCTGGCCACCGCCTACCGCCACCCGGACACGGCGGAGATGCTCTACGGCGAGGACCACGCCGACTACTTCGACGAACTCCTGGTCCGCCCCGTCATCGACCTCCGGTAGCGCTCCCCGGCTCCGCCGGCGGCGCCTGGGCGCGGCGGTGGAAGGAGAGAGCGGCCAGGCAGAGGAGGGCGGCCCACACCGCGCAGTGGGCGCCGAAGAGCAGGCCGCCGCGGTTCGCGAGCAGGGCGCCGCCGGTCATGCCGACCGCTCCCGCGGCGGCTGTCGCCGTGCACGCCCACAGCGGCAGGAGCAGCGCCAAGGGCGAGGTGCACCTTGTCTTGAGACGGCCGCCGGTTAAATGTACTTTCAGTCTAATAAGACGTGTCCGCTTGACAGTCGCCGGGAACGAGGGAGAGCGGCATGAGCCAGCCGGTCACGCCGACCGGTCGCACCGACCGCGCGGCCCGGATCAGGTGCGGGGACGGTGACCACCTCATCGAGGTGCGCGAGCGGGAAGTGATCGCCCGGCGGCTGCTCAAGACCTCGCGCAGGCACTCGTTCGTGCCCGACCGGGACGTCGACTGGGACGCCGACCCCGGTCCCGGGACCTTCTACATGCCGCCCCATCTCGTCTCGCTCTACGAGACGCCGCTGTGGGAGCGGATGACGCCCGAGCAGCGGGTCGAGCTGTCCCGGCAGGAGGTCTGCGGCATCGCCTCGTTCGGCATCACCGCCGAGCTGGCCCTCATGGCGGGGCTGGTGAGCCACGCCGCGGCGACGCCGTACCAGCAGGCGCACTGGGCGTACGCGCTGGTCGAGCTCGAGGACGAGTGCCGGCACTCGCGGATGTTCGCCCGGATGATCGGCACCTACGGGCTCACGCCGCAGCCGCCCCTCTGGTGGCAGCGGCTGGGCGTACGGATCGCCGCGATGCTCGGCGACCCGCTGCGGCTGTTCGCCGCGGCGCTGGTGGTGGAGGAGTTCACCGACGCCTTCCAGCGCGTGGCGATGGCGGACGAGACGATCCACCCGATCACGCGGCAGGTCTCCCGCATCCACGTGATCGAGGAGGCCCGGCACATCAAGTACGCCCGCGAGGAGCTGAAGCGCCAGGTGGTCGACCGCTCGGCGGCGCGGCGCCGCCTCGGCGGAGCCATGACGGCCCGCCTGACCCGGGCCCTGCTGGACAGCACCATCCACCCGGACTGCTACCGGGCCGCGGGCCTGGATGCGGAGCTCGCCCGCCGTACCGCCGCGCGCAGCCCGCACCGCCGGCAGGTCGAGCGGTGGGCGCTCGCCAAGCGCGTGCGCTTCTTCCACGAGGTGGGCATGGTGGACGGCCGGGCGCGGGCGGTGTGGGGCAAGGTGGGCCTGCTACCGGACGAGCTCGCACGGGGAGGCGGTCACACCGCCAGGAGCTGATTCTCCAGCTGATGCTTGATCACCATCGGCGATACCTGGAAGTGCTCCGCGATCTCGTCCAGGTCCTCCGGGACCGCCGTCTCCGGAGCATTGCCCAGCAGTTCGCTGACGCCTGCGGCCGGTGCGAGCAGTTCGGCCGCGAAGGCCCGTTCGACCTTCAGCCGCTCCGTGTACGCGGTCGTCACCAGGAAGAACGGATCCGTCTCCCAGAGGTAGTGCCAGAGCGCGCGGGAGAGCGTGAACCGCCGTGAGGGCATGGGGCGCTCGTATTCCAGCACCGCCACCGGGCCGGCGCCCCCCACCGTTCCGCCGACCGCGTGCAGGGCGCGGTCGGCCGCCTGCCGGTCGATGCTGGTGATGTAGGAGTCCAGCGGGAAGACCTGGTCACCGCCGATGCCCAGCACCTGGCGCACGGCCCGCGCCTGCTTCCACCCCGTCTCCCATGACCGTTCGCCGTGGGGGACCTCACGGGAACGCAGTTCGCGGCGGAGGTCCTCCGCCGCCTCCGGCGGGCTGGCGCGTTCGATGTCGGACCTCGCCGCCCGGACCCACTCCAGGGCGTCATGCATGACCGCCGGCTCGACCGCGTCGAGGAAGTCTCCGAGGAGGTTCCCCTTCAGATCATCAGCCGCCTGGAGGATCAACCCCTCGTACGGCGCCGCCTCCGCGTAGGGGTCGAGCCCCAAGCGGGCCGCGGCGCGGCAGAACTCGGCCTCCTCCGGATCCGTCCGCTGGATCTCCTCCCACTCCTTCTCCAGCGGGGTGCCGGTGATCCCCTGCTCGGCGAGGCGCGTCAGGACCTCCGAGATGAGCCGGGTGAGCTCCTGCTCAACGGATTCGCGCCAGGGGAAGGCCTCGCCCTTCGTAAGGAACCTGATCGGGCGGGACGGGGAGACGGAGGACCTGTCCGCATGCCAGATGACTTGGGTCCGCTCCCCCTGCGGGATGATCATGAGATTCGGCCAGAGGAACCCGTCCCCACTCGCCCGCAGGCAGTGCCGCCGGAACTGTCCTTTGTCGTAGGCGCCCGGGGTGTACAGGCTCAAGGCCCGTGCGGGTCTGGCGTCCGCCTGGAGGAACCACCAGTTGTAGGCCGCCCATTCCGCGACCGGATAGAGCGGGCAGTAGATGGACCGCCGCGAACTGCTGGACTCCCGGTCCTCGACCAGGGTGACGTGCTCAGAGCCGACACTGATCTCGATCCGTGCCCAGGTGACGCGGTGCTCGGGCGCGCGCACATGCGGGGCCGGCTCCCACTCCCACCGGATCTTCAACTCCGGAACCGTCGTCATCGGTCGTCGTCCTCGCTGATCTCGTTGAGCCGCTCCGGCCACTCGTCCGGATCGAGCGGGTACCCCTTGTACTGCCCGAGTTCCTGGTTGACCAGTCTCGCCTCGTAGATCACATCATCCAGGCGGTGCCACGCATAGCGTGGAAACTCTCCTTCCCACGGCGCGCCGATGTTCCCACACTCGATTGTCCGCCGCAGCCAGCCGGTGATCTCCTCGGGGTCGGTGAACTTGGGGTCGCACTTGCTGGCATCCGCCCGGAGCCGGGGCCGCCCGGCGAACGAGGGATAGGACTTGTGCTCACCACTGCCAACGTAGGTCACCCGCGCGGCAAGTTCTTTCAGAGATATGCCTTCCGGTGGTGCCTGAGGACTTCTGCGGAGCGGTCGACGGCGTTTGGGGGCACGCATGGACTCAGTATGAACGCCTTGTCTCCTCGCGTCAGGGCGGTTCTGCATGAGAACGCAGGTGATCGGCTCTCTCACCCACCGGGATGCCGCGCCGCCACTGTCCGGCCGCCGACTGCCGGACGGAACGGCACGGACGCCCTGGTGAACCACGTTGGCGGCGTCAACACGGTTCATTGCTTGGGTGGTTTTACCACCCCGTGTACTGTTACCTGCATGAACGGCGATTCCCGCTCCGGTACCGACTCTCTGGTCTCGGCTGCGGAGATCGCGAGGTTGGCCGGGGTGACACGGGCCGCCGTCTCCAACTGGCGCAAGCGATATGCCGATTTCCCGTCCCCGGCAGGTGGCGGGGCCCGCACTCCGCTGTTCGCCCTGACGGAGATCCACGCCTGGCTGGACCGGCACCGCAAGGGCGGAGAGGTCTCCGGCGAGGTGCTCGTCTGGCAGGCTCTGCGCGGTGTGTACGGCGACGACATGCTGCGGGGTCTCGCCGATGTCTGTGAACTGTTCACCGCTGAGCCCTCCGCCTCCCTGGACATCGGACTCCGCTCGCTGGTGGAGGAACTGGCCGCGCGGAGTTCACCGGCCGACGTCGTCGCGGGTCTCACAGAGCGCTTCGTCGACTCGGCGGGCCGTGCGGGTTCCGAGCAGGTGTCGTCCCTCCGGCTCTGGAGTCCCCCATGGCAAGTCCCGGAAGGCCGAGCCTCGTCGCCGTCATCCAGAAGGCGCTGGCGGACGGACCCGTGCCGGCCGACGAGCTGCTCGCCGCCGCCCACCGGGCCGGACGGCGGGTCGACGCCGGAGTGCTCTGGGAGACCTGCGCCACCCACGGCCTCGCCGACCTCCGCGATGGCATGTGGGTGCCGCGTGGATGGGCCCAGCCCTCCGCCGTGCAGCCCCTCCCCCGGAGTTCCGCCGAGGAGCGAGCCGCCGCGGAGGCGACCCGGCTGGCCATGTCGATCGGCCTGCCCGCACACGAGCCCGTGCCGCCCACCGGTCCCGTGGCGCCCGAGTGGCCCGAGGCGGCCAGGAAGGCGGCGGCCGCGCTCCGCCACGAACTGACGGCCGTCTCCAGACGCCGGGTCCAGACCGACGTCCCCCTGATCGCGGTCACGAGCACGGCGACGCAGGACGGCCGCCTGCGGCGCTTCGAGGCACAGGGCGAGATCGGCGCCGCCGAGGGCACCTCCGCCACGCTGGTCATCAAGAACGAGCAGTTCCCGGTGGAGATCGTGTCGGTGTTCGGCAGCGTGGTCACGCTGTCGGTGTCGCCCGACACCCCGGTGGTGACCGAGGCGACGCTGCGCACGGACCTTTCGTGGCTGCTGGCCGAGCAGAGCAAGCGGCTCAACGAACTCGTCCACGGCGGCCCCGGTTTCGACACGGTGGCCGCCCTGGCGGCCGTGACGCCGCCCAAGGCCGGAGCACCCGTCCGCCTCACGGAGAAGATCAGCGCCACGGGCCTCAACCAGGGGCAGCGCGAGGCGGTGCAACTGGCGCTCACCCCCGGCGTGACCTGGCTGTGGGGTCCGCCCGGCACCGGCAAGAGACGACCGTCGCCGCCCTGATCACCGAACTGTGCTCGCGCGGGAAGCGGGTGCTGCTGGCGGCGCCGACCAACGCGGCGCTGGACGTGGCGATCCAGGCCGTGCTCAAGCGCCGGCCCGCCCCGGCCGACGGCACGCTCGTGCGGATCGGCCAGCCCGCCGACCTCTCCCTGACCCCTCAGGTCCTCGTGGACGAGATCGCCGCCGCCCGGGGGGAGCTCCTGGCCCGGCACCGCGTCGATGCGGGTCGCCAGGTGCAGCAGCACCGCAAAGCCCTCGACGCGCTCAAGAAGCGGGAGCCGAACCGCGCCGAGGAGAGTCAGCGGCTGTGGCTGGAGAGCCAGATCGCCGAGCTGCAGGCGCTCATGCGTGAGCTGGACCGCAAGCTCAGGCAGGTCCGGCGGCAGATCTGCCGGGAGGCTACGGTGGTGGCCTCCACCGCCCACCAGCTCACGATGGAGACCCTCAAAGAGCTCACCTTCGACGTCGTCATCCTCGACGAGGCCAGCATGACCACGGCCGCGCTCGCCATGATCGTGACCGGGGCGGGCAGCGGGCACACCGTCATCGCGGGCGACTTCCGGCAGCTGCCGCCCGTGGTGATCGCCGACACCCCAGAGGCGCAGGACTGGCTGCGCCGCAGCCCGTTCGAGAAGGCGGGCATCCCCGCCGCCGTCTCGGAACGCCGGGATCCGCCCCGCCTGGCCGCCCTGACCGAGCAGTACCGCATGCGCCACGGCATCGGCGGCGTCGTCAGCACCGCCTTCTACGACGGCCGACTCTCCACGGCGCCCGTCACCGCGAGCAGGCCCGTGCGCAGCCGGGCGCCCTGGGCCAGGGCCGAGCTGGTCGTCATCGACACCACCTCCATGCGCAGCCGTACGGCGCGCAGGCAGGGCAGCCTGTCGCGCTACAACCTCGCCCACGCCCAGCTGGCCGCATCGCTCGCCTGCTCAACGTGGCGGCCAGCCGGGCACGCGACCATCTCGTGGTCATCGGCGCGCTGGACGCCCTGCACCGCGGCTCCGCCGCCTCCCGCGACCCGGTGTGGACGTTCTTCGCGCACCTCATCGACGGCGCCACACCGATGCCGTGGCGGTCGGTGGTCTCCGGAGGGATGACCGAACTCGTCGAAGACGATCTCGTGGCGCGCCTGCGGGACGACGTCAAACGCGCCGCGACCGTTGACATGTGGCTGCCCCGCGGCTCCCTGCGCAACCTGCCCGCGCTCCTTCCCGAGCTCACCGCCGTCCGCAACGGCGACTCGGGAGCCGAGTCGGTGACGGTCTGGGTGGAGCCGGACCCGGACGGCCACCTTCCCGTGGAAGCCCTCCAGGCCCGGTGGGAGGGGGTCAACATCCGAGCCTGCCTGCCCGTTCTCGAATCCTGCGCCGTCCTCGGCGACGTCGTCTGGTCCTCCTCGGAACCGCTGCTGGGAACAGAGCCGGGAGTCGTGCTCCGGACCGAGTACCGCGCCTTCGCCGACGCCGCGCGCCGGGCCCAGCGCCGCCGTCCCGGGGCGGGGGTTCCGGGAAGCGGGCAGCTCGGCGAAGACTGCGGCCACTGCCGCCGCATGCTGGTCCGCTACGAGCAGGACCGGCGCGGCAGGACCGATCTCCGCCACGAGTGCGCCTCCTGCGGCGCGTGACATCTGACCTGCTCGCACCTGCCTTCGCCTCCCCCTTCGACGCAGCGAGCAGGCGCCACCCCGCCCGTAGTCCGTACGTCGGCCAGGAGATCCAGGCAGGAAGTCCCTCCGGCATGGCGGGGAGCTCCTCGGCCTGGAGCCGAGCCGCATGGCCCCTCAGGAGGCGAGGAAGACCTCGTCGAGGTGCCATTCCAGGACCTCGGCGCCGGGCCGGTCCCGGCGGTTGGCGGGCACGGCGATCTCCGTTCCCGCCCGCCGGTAGAACTCCTCGCCGTTGCCGAACTCCTCCCGCAGCCGAGGGCTGACCCGGAGCCGGTACTTCGGGTCCACCGCCAGGTAGCCGCGGTCGAACAGGGTGTGCACGTCCGAGCGGAGCAGCAGCCCGTTGTCCAGCCGGTGCTGGCCGCCGGCGGAGACGGGGCGGATGTGCGCCGCCTGCAGAACCGGCCGGATCCTGTCCCCGGTGACGGCGCAGCGCCGCTCGTAGGCGTGCAGGACGACGGCCTGGAACGCCCGCTGGCCGAGCCGCCGCGGGGCCAACCGCGGGTCGCCGTAGACCGGGCCGTCGCGGTGCCACGGCTCCGCCAGGTCGACCTGCACGCCGACGCCCATGCGGGCGAGGAGCTCGTGGAAGTAGGTCACCTCGGGGTGGACCGCCAGGTCGTAGCCCTTGCCCTGGACGATGTTGGAGGCGAAGTCCGGTGGTGGCCCGGCGGGCATCTCCTCGGGGAAGAAGCAGACGTCGCGGACGATGACGCAACCGATCACCGGGTCGTCGCCGGGCCCCATCGGCTCACTGCGGTAGCGGCCGACGCGCCGGCGCAGCTCGTCCAGGCTCGCGGCGCCGTTGCCCTCGCCGAAGAACTCCCACGCCTCCGAGACCCGCAGCCGGGCGAAGCCGCTGTAGAAGCCGCCGCCGACCACGCGGTTGTGCGGGTGGTGGCTCTTGAAGAAGAACGGCTCGCCATGCTCGAGGACCTTGAACTCCCTGGCTCCCGACGGGCGCCAGAAGTTGACCTCGCTCACCCCGGGCCGGGCCGCCAGGAAGCGGTACCACTCGGTGTCCGTCACCCCGACATACGCCTTCACATCGGAGATTGTGCACCCAGGAAGATCACCGCTGCCAGACGATTCCGTATCTTCGCCGTACGGCAGGCCGCCCTTCCCGATCAGGAAGCCGGCTCACCGTCCAGGTGGACCCGGAACTCCCCGATCCGCACGGTCCTGCCGTACGACTCCAACCGGTCGGGCGACGACGCCCGGAGACGGCGCTCGCTGTCCTCACACAACGCCACCTCCCCGCAGGTCATGGCCTGCCGACGCTCCCCGACGAGGAGCCGGCAGCGACCTCCATCGGCACGAACCAGGCGACCCACCCCGGGTCGCGGTCGGTGGTGCCCCGCGCGTGCTCCCGCTCGACCTCGGCGAGCAGCCGCTCCACCCGCCCGGCCCGGCTTCCGCGGCTCCCCCGCCTGCCGTCGGGCCCGTCTCCGCGGGTGACACCAATTGATCACAAGCCAACCGTCTCACGATGTTGAATCGTGTTTACAGTTCACAGATGCTTTACTGGTGCCAACACGGAGCCTCATCCGGCTCCCTGGCCCAGGGAGCACGTTTCGGCCGCAAGCACCTGCCCTACGGCACCGCCGAACGGCGAAGCCGCGACCATCAGACCGTTCCGAGCAAGGAGACACACCCCATGGCACGCAACTCCGGCCGTTTCCACTTCGACGGGGGTGCGGTGGACGCCGCGGGCCTTCGCCGTCCACGTCGCGCCGCGGCCGTCCGCATCACACCGTGCGATGGCCATCGACCATCCGGGCGACCGCCCGAAGCTGCAGGGCGTCCGCCCGTCCCACCCGCGCCGTCCACAGGTGAGCCCGGAAACCCCGCCGCCGGCGCGGAAAGTGCGGTAGATCTTGCTTGACCCGACCACTGGAGCCCCCTCATGTCCCTGCAGACCGAACTCACCGGCAACCCGGACGTCGTCCGGTTGTCGGCGAGCGCACTCGACCGCCTCGAGCAGGGCTGCCGCGCGTCCGCCGCCGCCAAGGCCCGTGCGGCGATGCGGCCGGTGGCGCGGGAGCGGCGCCGCTACGCGCCGTGGGCGGACTTCCCGCTCGGCCTGGTCATGGCGGCGCTGGACGCCGCCGAGTTCGAGGGCGCGGACCCGGACATCGCGGTGGGCCGGGCGGTCGAGGCGAGCCGCGACCCGGTGCATCCCGGAGTGGTCCGCTGGGTCCTGCACGCCTGCCAGACCTACCTGGAGACCTCCGAGAGCCTGGCCGCCGAGCTCGCCGCCGAGGGGGTGGAGCTGCGCCCGGAGCGCCGGCCGCGGGTGGTGCAGCACGGCTCCTCGCCGACCGCGATGCGCATCCTGACCGCGTGGGGCCGCTGGTACGGCTCGCCGGACGGTGCGCTGGTGGAGTTCCGCCGGATGCGGCTGCGCCGCCCGCTCGGCCGGCCGGACGCCCCTTCGACGCTCGCCATGGCGTACGTCGCGGCGGCCGGGGACCGGGTGCTCGACCCCCGGGACGTCTACCAGGCGGTGCCCGTCCCGGTCGAGCCCGGACCGCGCCCCCGGCGGGTCCGGGTGGTCGAGATGGGGCTCACCGAACCCGACGCCCGGACGCTCGTCGACTGCTCGCCCGAGGAGGTGCGGGACGCCTACCTGGGCTCCGTCAGGCCCGTCGCCGCGCAGCTGCTGACCGGCGACGTCCGCGCCCCGGGCTCCGGCTGCGCCGGCTGCCGGATCTCCGGCTCCTGCGAGGCGCTGGTCCGCGTGCCGGGGCTGCTGGGCCTGGCCGGTCCCGGGACGCACCGCCGCACCTGGTCGGTGACCACGGCCCGGCAGTACCAGCTCTGCCCGGCCCGGGCGCACCTGCGCGACCTGCGCCTGCCCGCGGAGGAGGCCGACGGGTCGGCGACCCGGCGCGGGCTGCTGGTGCACCGGTGGCTGGAGGCCGCCCACGGCAGGGCCCCGGCGTCGGGAACGGCACCGGGGACCGCACCGGGGGTACGGCCGTGCACGCCCGCCGACCTGCCCGACCCCGCGACCGGCGAGCTGGGCCTGGCCGGAGGGCTGATGAGCCCGGAGGAGTACGAGCAGGCGTGGCCGTACCTGGTGCGGCACGTGGAGGTGTGCCCGCTGCGCGGCCCCGGCGAGGTCACCGGGGTCGCGCCGGAGCCGAGGGTGGCCGTCCACGACACCGAGGCCGATGTCGTGGTCGTCGCCCACCCCGACCTGCTGCGCCGGGTGGACGGCCGGCTGGTCTACCGGGAGCAGAAGACGTCGCTGACCGAGCGCGGCATCACCGCGGACAACGCCCTGGAGCTGGTCCCGCAGCTGGCGCTGGCGGTCTCGCTCATCGCGGGCGGCGCGTTCGGCGACACCCGCGGCACCGTCGAGCTGGAGCAGCTCACCCCGCTCTCCGGCACGGTGATCTCCTTCGACGCCGGCGACCCCGGGGTGGTCGCCGCCGCGCGGGCCGTCCTGGCGGAGCTGGCCGGACCCTGGCACCGGGACGCGGAGTTCCGGGCGGAGCCGGGCCCCTGGTGCCGCTTCTGCCCGGTCTCCCGCTGGTGCGGCGACGCCTTCCGCGCCGAGGAGGGCCCTTTCATCACCGTCGACGGCCTGGTGATCGACCCGGTCACCGGGGAGGTCCTGGAGTCCGGGGGCCGGACGACCAGCCGGGTGGAGGCGATCGGCGACGCCCTCGACGAGGCGGACGACGACGAGCCGCCCTTCTGACGCCCCGGGCCGCTTTCCCGGCGCGGCGCCCGCGGTGCCTCACCTCCGGTGCGGCGCCCCGGGGCCGCCTCCCGCCGCTCCTCCCCGGGCCGCACCCCGCCGCCCGGGCGGCGGCAGGCGGCCCCTCGCCGGGTCACTCCTCGATGGCCCCGCCCACGGAGCGCAGGTGCTCGCGGAAGGTCAGGGAGGGCTCCCGCACGCGCCGGGCGAGGTAGGCGCCGAACCCGACCTGCTGGCGGAGGGAGGAGCCCTCCCGGATCCGGTCGGCCTGGCGCCGCTCGGTGTCGCGGATCGCCTCCGCGAGGGTGAACACCTCCCCGGCGCGGGCGGCCGGCACGAAGAGCACGCCGTCGTCGTCGCCCAGGACCAGGTCGTCCCGGTCCACGGTCCACTCCCCCACGGTGGCGGACTCCAGCGCCCCGGCTGGACGGGCGTCGAGGCGGAGCGGGCCGGTCGGGATCGACCCCAGGCTGAAGACCGGCAGCCCGATCTCCCGGATGTCGGCCGTGTCGCGGTGCAGCCCCCAGATGACGATCCCGCCCAGCCCGGCGGCCCGCGCCTCCAGCACCACGAGGTCGCCGACGCAGCTCTCGTCGCGCCGCCCGCCGTTGTCGGCCACCAGCACGTCACCGGGGGCGGCCTCCTCGAACGCCTCCAGGAAGACGTCGACACTGCCGGTGTGCCGGGCGGGGAGCACCCGCCCGGCCAGGCGGTCACCGGGCGACACCGCGCGCAGGGACACGCAGCGCACCGGGATCCCCGCGCGGACGCAGCCGTCCGCCAGGTGGGCCGTGGTCAGCGCCGCGAACCGCTTGCGCAGCTCCGCGTGGTCCATTCCCGTCTCCTCTCTCGCGGCCTGCCCCCACTCAAGCGTGCGGAAGCGCCGGGGTCGAGGGCCGTTTCCGGGCCGGCGGACCTCTCGGCTCCGCCCCCGTGCCCGGCGGACCGGTCAGCGCCTGCGCCTGCGCCCGTGCCCGGTGGGGCGGCCCCGGGAACCGGGGGCCGGGCTCCGCACCAGGCGGAGCGGGCGGCCCCGGCTCCGCAGCGGCAGCGCCACCAGCGTGCGGAACTCCTCCAGCCCCGTCTCGTCGGGATGCCCCGAGCCCAGCACGAGCTCGGTCAGCTCGGCTCCCGGCCCGGCCAGGGACGCGATCTGCTCCCGCACCGCCTCGGGCCCGCCGAGCTCCAGCAGGCCGAGCATCCCCTCGGCGAGCATGAGCGCGCTCTCCCGCTCGGTGAGCTTCTCCGGGTGGAGCGTCCCGTCCTCGATGAGGGCGGCCACCGCGATCGGCCCCAGCACGGGGTCGCGGCGGAGCCGTTCCAGGAGCGCGGGCCCGTCGTCGAGGCAGGTGACGAGGGTGCCCAGCAGGGCCGCGGCCCGGGTGCGGAACGGGCAGTCCCGTACGGCCTGCAGCAGCGGCTCGACGTCCCCGCCGTGCGCGGCCAGCCAGCCCTGGACCTCCGCTCCGGCCTCCTCCGGCGGGTAGTGCTGGGCGACCACGCCGAGCATCTCGGCGGGTGCGGCACCGGCCAGTTCCCCGAGCAGCGGCGCGTCCCGGCCCTGGGCGAGCATGCGCTCGCGCACCGCGCTGACGCCCAGGGGCGTCAGCCGTACCAGGGTGCCGGGCTCGGCGAGGCGGGCGAGGAGCCGTTCGCGCACCTGCGGAGGGAACGGCAGGTCCGGCAGGTCACGGTCGCCGGATCCGTCGGGGCCGCCGTCGTACGCGGAGGGCGGCCGGCCCTCGGCCGCCCGGAGGGCGTGCAGGTCGGTGGAGTACAGCTCGTCCGCCACGCCGTGGCTCAGCTCGACCGCTCCCAGCTCGGCCAGGACCGCGAACGCCCGCTCCACCTCGCGGTCGAACCGTTCCCGCCATCCTCCATCCACCGGGTCGCCCTCGCCGGAGAGGTCCCAGTGGTACTCGGTGCAGGCGTACCACATCGTCTCCGTCAGCCGGGCCATCGGCATGGGGTGCGGCATGCCGTAGACCGAGTTCAGCGCGTCGGGCAGGAGCTCGTCGAAGTCCGCGGCGAGCAGCGAGGCCGGGGTCCACCGCCCGGCCGGGGCGCAGACGGCCTCCCCGAGGCCGAGGAACGCCTCGAACGCCCGGTGCCACAGGGCGAGCGGGTCGCGCAGCAGCGGCGCGGCCTTGGCGACCCGCACCAGCCTGCCCTTGCTCACCCGCACCAGCCGCGCCTTCTTCACCCAGGCCAGCAGCAGGCCGAGCCCGGTCATCTCGGCCGCGGTGCGGACCTTGAGGTCCTGCTCGCCGGTGCCGAGCAGCTCCGCCAGCTCACGGGCGTCCTGCAGGCGGAGGTTCCCGGCGGCGGTGAGGGCCCGGCCGTCCGCGCCGACCCAACCGACGAGGGCGGCCAGTCTGGAGAGCACCGCGCTGCCGGAGGCCGCCTCCGCCAGCTCGGTCCCGGGTGGCAGCCGCACCGGAGGCTGGGGGAACGCCCGTTCGCCGCCGAGGTCCGGCTCGGTCAGCCGCCGCTGCAGCAACTGGTCGAGCACCCGCTGGTCGTAGTCGACGCGCCCCGCGTCGAGGTCGCGCCGGAAGCGGGCGAACGCCGTGCCGTCGGTGAGGTCGACGCCGTGTTCCAGCGCCGTCATCGCCCAGAACTTCGCGATCCCCCAGCGGGTCGGGTCCGCCATCGCCGCCGGGTATTCGGCGGCGGTCTCGGCGACGGCCCGCTCCAGCTCCGCCATCGTGGCACCGCGCGGGTCGCGCAGCCCGCAGGCGTCGAGGTAGCGCAGCAGGGTCAGCAGGCTCTGCGGAGCGGTGTCCAGCTCGCCGGGGACGGCGGTCACCTGCCGGGGGATCCACTCCAGCAGGACGCGGCGGACCTCCTGCGGCGTCCAGTGGCCGAGCCGGCCGTCCACGCTGACGTGCCGGGCCTCCAGCGCCGCCGACAGGACCAGCCCGTCGGCCTCCAGGCCGCGTTCCCCCGCCCAGGCCACGCACCGGCGGACCAGCACATCCATGGCCGCCTCGTACTCCTCGGCCTCCTCCGGATCGAAATACGTGCGCACCAACCCGCTCGTCCTCTCCGTCCCGTGATCTGGTGCGAGCATTCCACAACGGTGCCCGCCGCAGGCCGGAAAGCGCCGGGCGGGCAGGCGGACCCGCGGCCGTGGAGACGGGGCGCCGGGGTGCCGTCCGCCGAGGGCCGGGCCCCCGTGACGGCCCGTCGCAGCGGGGCGCCGAGGCGCATCCGACAAGGCGGCTCCACATCGTCTACACCATTGAAACCAGAACATATATTGTGGATTCTATTCACACTATGATTTCCTTGCACCGTACCGACCTTTCCGGCATCCGGGGCCCGCACGACGCCACGGCGAGGACCACCAGGACCACGAGAACCACGAGAACCACGAGGACAGAGCATGAGCGACCCCGCGACGATCACCCCGTACCGCTCCCGTGTCCGGGGCTGCCTGCTCGGCGGCGCCGTCGGCGACGCGCTCGGCAACCCCGTCGAGTTCGACTCCCTGGCCGAGATCCGCGCCCGATACGGCCCGGCGGGCCTCACCGCCATGGTCGAGACCGAGATCACCGACGACACGCAGATGACGCTGTTCACCGCCGAGGGCCTGATCAGGGCCTACCTGCACTGCGGTGACCCCCTCACCGCCGTGCGCGACGCCTACCTGCGCTGGCTCGACACCCAGAGCCGCCCGGCGCCGCGCCCCGGCGACGGCGGCGGGGAGGACGGCTTCCGCACCGGCTGGCTGCGCACCGAGGCGTGGCTGTACGCCCGCCGCGCCCCCGGAAACGCCTGCCTGTCCGGCCTGCGCTCCGGGACCACCCCTCCCCCGCCGGAGACGCCGCCGGCGCACGGGCCGGTCAACCCCGACTCCAAGGGCTGCGGCACCGTCATGCGCTCGGCCCCCTTCGGCCTGCACGCCGAGGACGTCCCCGACGACCCGGTCACGCTCGCCATGGCCGCCGCCCGCATCACCCACGGCCATCCCACCGCCGCCGTCGCCTCCGGCGCCCTGGCCCACCTCGTCCGCCGGCTCGTCGCGGGCGACCCGCTGCCCGAGGCGGTGGACTCGACCGACCTGCTGCTGTCCTGCTTCGAGGACCAGGGGCCCGAGCACCGGGAGACCCGCCGGGCCCTGCGTGCCGCGCGGAGGCTGGCCGAGGCGGGCGATCCCACGCCCGAGAAGGTGGAGACGCTCGGCGGGGCCTGGATCGCCGAGGAGGCGCTGGCCATCGCCGTCTACTGCGCCCTGGCCGAGCCCGATCCGCGCCGGGCTCTGCTGCTGGCGGTCAACCACTCCGGGGACGCCGACTCCACCGGCGCGATCTGCGGCAACATCGTCGGCGCGGCGTACGGCGAGGCCGCCCTGCCCGCCGACTGGGCCGGGGCCGTGGAGGGCCGGGAGACCATCCTGCGGGTCGCCGACGACTTCGCCGCCGTCTTCAGCGGTGAAATCGGTGAAAGCGGCGAAGACAGCGAAGACGGCGGCCAGTCCGCCTTCGGCGGCGCCCGCTCCGGCGACCGCGCGCTCCGCGACCTCCTGTCGCGCTACCCCTCGGCCTGAACCGCCCCGAACCGGCCGGAACCGGCTCGAACCTGCCTCAACCGGTCGTGGGACCGGCCTGGTACGGCTCGAACAGTCCGAGCCGGCCCGTCCCGCCGTCCCTCGGCCCGGCCCCGGCCGCCGCCCCGGCCTCCGATCGCCCTCTCGGCCCGCCCTCTCCGGCCGACGGCTGGCCGTTCTGTGGAGATCGGCACGGTGACTCCCATAAGGTGGCGCTTACGATAACGCTCCAGGTTCCTCCATGTACGCTCCGTCCCGGTCATCCGGGCGTCCCCCGACTCGGAGGTGGTCCGGTCCATGGCACCCCAGGTGACGCGGTTGTACCAGGCGGTGCTGCGTGACCGGGAGGCCCCGATCTCCCTCCGGCTGCACCGCGCCTTCTCCGGCTGGACCGAGACCAAGGGGTTCCCGCCCGCGAGCAGGGCCCTGCCGAACGGCGACGACGAGGCCGGCGGGGCGCGGCGCACCATGGAGCGCCGGGGCAGCGGATGCGGGCGCTACCGGCTCGACGAGCCGTGCGACGGCGGGTTCCTCCGGACGGAGGCGGTCTACGCCGAACCGGTGCCGGGCATGACGGGGTGGGTCGTCGTCACCGTGGAGCAGCACGGCGGGGGGGAGCCGCAGGCGGTCGGCGCACCCGGCTTCCTCCCCGACTACCTGCGCACCGCGCGCATCACCGACGGTGCCGTGCACGTCGAGGACGCCCCGGTGGTGCTCGACGAGACCGAGGTGGACCGGTTCGTCCGGACGATGACCGAACCCGGCCGGAGGGTCCCGGTCGTGGTCGTCTCCGCGGACACCCGGGTCCCGGGTGCGGAGCGCGACCGCGCCGACCGCCTGGCCGCCGCGGTCGCCGGGGCGGCCCTGGTCGTACGGCCTGCGGACCTGCGCGCCCAGGACCTGTTCAACCGGGTCGTGGGCGAGCGGCTCGGCGTGTTCGGCGGCGCCGTCCGCACCTATCTCGCGCCGTTCGACCCCTCCGCGGAGCGCCGCCCCGAGCGGCACCCGGTCATGGGAGGCGCCCGGCTGCGCGGTCAGGGGGCCGCCGCGCTCGACGTGATCGTCGACGGGGTGCTCGGCCGGACGGCCCACGGCGAGCTCCCCGGCGACGTGCGCCGGACGATGACCGCCGTCCGCCGCGTCCTCGCCGGGACGGCGGGGCTGGAGGCCATCGCCGCGGCGGCGGCGCCCCCGCCCGCCCCCGCCGACCCGCGGCGCGAGGCGCTGCGGGAGCGCATGATGGCCCTGGCCCGGCGCCCCCGGCCGCCCGCTCCCGCGGGACCCGCCGCCCCGCCGGGGTCCGCCGCTCCGCGACCCGTCCCCCCGAGGCCGCCTGCGGTTCCCCCGGCCGCCCGGACCCCCGCGGCGACCGCGCCCGGCGGGACGGCCGCCGTACCCGACCCTGGAAACGGCACGGGAAACAGTGCGGGAAGCGGCACGGTGGCCGGTCCGGCGGACGGCCCCCGCGACGGCGGTGAGGCCCCGGCGCTCCGCGAGGCGCCCGCCGGCCTTCCCGTACCGGCCGGGACCGGGTTCGCGCAGTCCCTGGCCGGCGCGGTCGCCGGAACAGTCGCCGGCGCGGTGGCCGACGCCGTGGTCAAGGAGCTCCGCGGTGAGCTGGAGAGCGCGCTGAGCCTGGTCGCGGGGCCCGGCCCGGACGGCGGAGCCGACCGGCTGCTCCGGGAGATCCGGGTCCTGGGCGCGCACCTGTCCGGGCTGCGCGACCTCCTCGCCGAGCGGCACGGCGCCCGGCCGCCCGCGGTGACGGCGGAGGCGGGTGGCCGGGACGCGGACGGGCCGGACGGCCTCCTGGAGGAGCACCGGCTGCTGCAGGCCGAGTACGCCGGGGTCGTCTCGGAGAACCGCAGGCTCGCCGAGCGGGTGCGCCGCCTGGAGCGGATGCTCGCCGAGGCGGGCCGCCCGGTGTACGGCCGGCCCGAGACCCCGGGTGCGGCGGGCCCGGGGGGCGCGACCGGCACCGCGGGCGGGGAGGAGGTCTTCGAGCCGACCGGCCTGGTCGAGGTGCTGGTCCGGGCCCGGGAGAGCCTGGCGCACGTCGTCATCGGGGACACCGACGCCACCGCCGCCCGCCTGGACCTGGAGCATCCGGCGCTCTGCCGTACCTGGGCGGGCAAGGCCTGGGACGCGCTGCGCGCCCTGGACGACTTCGCCGGGGCGCGCGCGGCCGGGGAGTTCGCGGGCGGGTTCTACGACTGGTGCGCCCACGGCGTGCCCGGGCGCCATACCATCCCGACCGGGATGCTGGCGATGCGCGAGTCGAGGAGCGTGACCGGCACCCCGAGGTTCAGCGAGCCCCGGACCTTCCCCGTCCCGCCGGAGGTCGACCCCTCCGGGCGGCTGCTGATGGAGGCGCACGTGAAGCTGCGGCCGGTCGGCTACCCCGCGCCGCGGATGTACTTCCACGACGACTCCGGCGGCGCCACCGGCAAGGTGTGGGTCGGCTACCTGGGCGACCACCTGCCCAACACCCGCACCAACTGAGCGCGGCCGGGAAGGGCCCTCAGGGGGAGGCGGGCCGGCCGTCGGAGCGCTCGGCCACGTCGGCCGCGGCGCTGGCCAGGGCCAGCACGGGGAAGATGGCGTGCGGCGGCACCCGGTAGACGCCCCGTTCGGGCTGCTCGACCAGCCCGGCCGAGGCCAGCGTCTTGAGGTGGTGGTAGAGCTGGCCGGGCGAGGCGAGCGCCAGCTCGGCCTGGAGCTCGGCGATCGGCTTCGGCCCGGCGACCAGCGCCTGCAGGATCTCGAAGCGGGCCGGGTGCCCGGCGGCGGCGAGCACGGCGGCCAGGGGGCCGACCGGGTGCCGGAGCAGGCGGCCGGGGCTGCGGGTCATCTCCCACTCCCACCGGTAGCCGCCGAACCTGGCCTGGCCGCCGTAGGTGATCAGGCCGGTGTCGTCGTCGGCCGCCGGCGGTGCCTCGGGGGCGGCGAACCGGGCCTCCAGCGCGGCGACCCGCGCCTCGAGCTCTGCGATCCGGTCGTCGACGCTGGTCAGCGTAGCCTCACTTCAATGCCGCACGCACTTTCGCCCGGAAGGCGGGGTCGGTCGCCATCCGCACGATGAACTGCTGATGAGCATAGCTGCGCGCCCCGGAGGACCAGGTCTCCTCGGGCAGCCGGTGCAGCACCAGGACGGTCTCGCGCGGCCGCTCGCCGGGCCGGACGGTGTACATGGCCTCGCTGATGACGCCGGGCAGCAGGCCGCCCTTGGTGCCGATGCGGAGCCTGCCGGGGTCGGCGCCCGGCTGCCGCATCGGCCACTCCAGGTGCCTGCGGGCCAGGGTGTCCTTCCGGAGCCCCGCGAGCACCCGGTGCAGCACGCCGGGTTCGACCCGGGTCACCGTCTCGGCCCAGGATGCCTGGCGGCCGAAGTCCGGCAGCGTGGGGGTGGTCTTCCCGCCGCCCGCGACGTGCCTCTCCAGGCAGGCGTCGGCCGGGAGCGCGCAGCCGCCGAAGGCGCGCAGGATCTCGCCGTTGACCGTGCCGACGGGGGTACGCGCGATCCGGCGCAGCGCGCCGGGGCCGAGCCGGTCGCGCAGCAGGTCGGCGGCGGCGTTGTCGCTCTCCTCGATCATGGCGGAGACGAGCTGGTCGAGGGTGACGGTCACGCCGGGCGCCAGGCGCTTGAGCGCCGCCTCGTGGGCCCCGCCGTCGGTGCCGGGGACGTGGTAGGCGTTCCACCGGGCCACGGGGACGCGCTCGTCCGGCGTGACCGTGCCCTCGCGTACGGCGTCGGCGTAGGCGGCGAGATGGATGATCTTGATGGTGGACGCCACGGGCGCGCGGCGGTCGGCGTTGTGCCGGATGCCCTGGGTCACCAGCGAGACGTCGCCGGGGTGGGCGCGCAGGTAGGCCAGCACGGCCTCGGCGTCCTTCAGGCCGGCGGGGGCGGCGGTGCCCGCCGGGGCGGCCAGGGTCGCGGCCAGCAGCAGAGAGAGAACGCTGTTCACGCCTCCACGTTAACCGGAAATCTAAAAATTCGGAATATCGAGTTTCCTTGACCGGGCGGATCGACGGGCACCGCCCCCGGCCCCCTCCCCGGGAACCGCCCGCCCGGTACCGGGGCCGGCACCGGTACCGGGCGGTGACGTGGGTCACACCGCGCGCCCCTCATCCCCTCCCCGCGGCGGCCGATCGGGAGGAGGACGACCGACGCCGCACGGCGTCCTGCGCGGAACGAGGAGGAATGAGAAGGCTTTTCGGAATCCTGCTCGGCGGCCTGGCCGTCACCGTCGCCGCGTCGGCGGCGCTCCCCGGTCCCGCCCTGGCCGCGTCCGCGGCGGCACTCCCCGGCCCCGCCCCGGCCGCGCCCGCCGTCTCCCCCGGTGCCCCGGGCCTTCCCGGCGGCGGCCCGGCCGTGCGTGCGGCCGCCTCCGCGCCCGCCGGCATCCAGGGGGTGGACGTCAGCTCCCACCAGGGGAACGTGTCGTGGGACGCGGCGTACCGCGCCGGCGCCCGGTTCGCCTACGTCAAGGCCACCGAGTCGGTCACCTACCGCAACCCCTACTACGCCCAGCAGTACGACGGGTCACGGCAGGTCGGGATGATCAGGGGCGCCTACCACTTCGCGCTCCCGCACAAGTCCGGCGGCGCGGCCCAGGCCGACCACTTCGTCCGGAACGGCGGCGGCTGGACGGCCGACGGCTGGACCCTGCCGGGCGTGCTCGACATCGAGTTCAACCCCTACCAGTCCTCCAACGGGCTGGACATCTGCTACGACCTGTCGCCCGCCCAGATGGTGGACTGGATCCGCGCCTTCAGCGACCGCTACCTGGCCCTCACCGGACGGCTCCCGGCCGTCTACACCAACACCTACTGGTGGCAGACCTGCACCGGCGACAGCGCCGCCTTCGGCGACCACCCGCTCTGGCTCGCCCGCTACTCCTCGTCCATCGGCGC
Source organism: Planomonospora alba (assembly GCF_039534085.1). Taxonomy (NCBI): domain Bacteria; kingdom Bacillati; phylum Actinomycetota; class Actinomycetes; order Streptosporangiales; family Streptosporangiaceae; genus Planomonospora; species Planomonospora alba. Next base: position 13,873 of record NZ_BAAAUT010000064.1, on the reverse strand, counting down.
CCTGCCCGCGGGCTGGACCCGCCACGCCATCTGGCAGTACGCGGACTCCGGCGTCCTGCCCGGCGACCAGAACGTCTTCAACGGCACCGCCGAGGAGCTGGGGCTGCTGGCCACCGGCGGGAAGGCCGCGGCCCCCGCGCGCCCGGCGGCCGGGAAGGCCGCCACCCGCATCACCTCGGTCAACGCCCGGCCGGAACCGGTCCGCAAGGGCCGCAAGCTCACCGTCTCCGGCACCCTGCGCCAGACCGCCGGGAACCGGGCCCTGCCCGGGCAGCGGGTCGCCATCAGGTTCAAGGCCCGCGGTTCCCGTACCTGGCGGACGATGGCCACCGTCCGGACCGGCTCCGGCGGTGCCTTCCGCAAGAGGTTCAGGGCCGTCCGGGACGGCTCCTGGCAGGTGGTCTACGCCGGGGACGCGCTCCGGCTGGCCTCCCGGAGCCGCAGCGACCGCGTCGACGTCCGTCCCCGCCGATGACCCGGCGCTCCGGACCCCGCCGCCGGCAGGGGCCCGGAGACCGGGAACGGCCCGGACACCGGGAACCGGCCGGGGGACCGTAGGCACCACCCGCGGCCGCCGGGCAGGGGAGGACACCGTACGGCGGGCCGCGCGCCGCGCTCCCGGGAACGCCGTGCGCCCCGCCCGCGGCCGCCGTCCGGGAATCTCCCCCGCCTCGCGGACCCGCGCGGGGAAAGCCCAGGTCACCGCGGCTGCGGCGTGCCGGAAAAAATCTCCGCGACCCTTCCCCAGCGATCTTCGGCATTGCGTTTCCGCAGGTCAGAGCAGACATGAATGTACGTTTCAGGTTTGCCAGACCCCGCGTCCGCGGCGCAGGATGGACCCGTCTCCGCGAAAAGGAGCCCCGGCCCGGGGCTTGTTCGCCGTGCCCGCATCCCGCCCGTAGCCGACCCCGAGGAGGGGACGATGATCCATGCCCGCGGACTGACCCGGACGTTCAAGGTGAACAAGGAACGCGTCGAGGCCGTGCGCGGCATCGACCTGGAGGTGGAGGCCGGCCGGCTGGTCGCCTTCCTCGGCCCGAACGGCGCCGGGAAGTCCACCACCCTGCGGATGCTGACCACCCTGCTGCCGCCGACCTCGGGGACCGCGACCGTGGCGGGCCGGGACATCGTGGCGGACCCCGCCGGGGTGCGCGCCCGCATCGGCTACGTCGGGCAGAAGAACGGCGCCGGCGAGAACTTCCGGGTCCGCGACGAGCTGGTGACCCAGGGCCGCTGCTACGGCATGACCCGCGCCGAGGCCCGGCGCCGGGCCGAGGAGGTGCTCGACCTGCTGGAGCTGCGCCCGCTGGCCCTGCGCAGGCCCGGCACCCTCTCCGGCGGCCAGCGGCGCCGCCTCGACATCGCCCTGGGCCTCGTCCACCGCCCCGACCTGCTCTTCCTGGACGAGCCGTCGACCGGGCTCGACCCGCACAGCCGCGCCGACATCTGGCAGCACATCCTGCGGCTGCGGGCGGAGTACGGCACGACCGTCCTGCTGACCACCCACTACCTGGAGGAGGCCGACAGCATGGCCGAGCGGGTGGTGATCATCGACCACGGCCGGGTCATCGCCGACGGGACGACCGAGCGGCTCAAGAGCGACCTGGCCGGCGACCGCATCACGGTCACGGTCCACGACGCCCAGGACGCGGCGCGGGCGGCCGCGGTCGCCGAGCGGTTCGCCGCGCCGGGCGAGGTCTCCGCCGAGGGGACGGCCGTGCGGCTGCGGGTGCCCCGCGCGGACGCGGCCCTGCCGGAGTATCTGCGCGCCCTGGAGGCGGCCGGGGTCAAGGCCGCCGCCGCCGAGACCGCCCGGCCCACGCTGGACGACGTCTTCCTCGCGCTCACCGGCCGCACCCTGCGCGAGAGCGACGGCGCGCCCGCCGCCGCGTGAGCGCCCCACCACCGCGTGAGCGAGCCCCGGCCCGCCGCCGGCCGCCCTCCCGGTGGCGCCCCGCATCCGGACGACCCGGTCCCAGGCACACCCCACCAGAAAGGCGTGACATGAGCATGCGCTTCATCCGCGACACCGCGACCGTCTTCTCCCGCGAGTTCGCCCCCGTGCTGCGCGATCCCCTCGGCCTGCTGTTCACCATGGCACAGCCCCTGCTGTTCCTGTTCCTGTTCGGCCCGCTGCTGGCGGGCACGCCCGGCTTCGGGGAGGGGACCGGCGCCTCGCCGTGGCAGTGGTTCGCGCCCGGCATCCTGGTCATGATGTGCCTGTCCGGGCCGATGATGGCCGGCTACACCCTGCTCGTGGAGCTGCTCGGCGGCTCCCTGGAGCGGATGATGGTCACCCCGCTGAGCCGTACGGCGATGCTGGTCGGCCGGACGCTGAAGGAGTTCGCGCTCCTGCTGGCGCAGGCCGTGCTGATCATCGTGCTGGCGGTTCCCCTGGGCTTCCGGCCGGACCCGGCCGGGGTGCTGGCCGGGCTGGCGCTGCTGGCCGTCTTCGGGGTCGGGCTGGGCTCGCTCTCCTTCGTCCTGGCGATCGCCTCCCAGCCGGGCGGGGAGCTGTTCTACGGGGTCACCCAGATGGTGATGTTCCCGCTGCTGCTGCTGTCGGGCATGCTGCTGCCGATGGACTTCGGCCCGTCGTGGCTGCAGGCCGCCGCCGCGGTCAACCCGGTCGCCCACATCGTCGAGGCGGAGCGGGCGCTGTTCGCCGGCCGGTTCGCCGACGCCGCGGTGCCGTACGGCGCGCTCGCGGCCTGCGCGGTCGCCGCAGCGGGACTGGCGCTGGGCGTGCGGGCCATGCGGCGCGGCGTCTGACGGCGCCGGATCCGGCCCGGGCACGGCTCAGGTCCGGCCCGGGCACGACCCGGCGGGCGTACGGCCGGCGGCGCCACCCGTCACCCGCCCGCCGCGTCCTCGGCCTCCCAGCGCAGCAGGTCCCCCGGCTGGCACTCGAGCACCTCGCAGAGCGCGGCGAGCGTCGTGAAGCGCACCGCCTTGGCACGGCCGTTCTTGAGCACCGCCAGGTTGGCGGGCGTGATCCCGACCCGGTCCGCGAGCTCGCCCACGGACATCTTCCGCCTGGCCAGCATCACGTCGATGTCGACGACGATCGGCATCAGATCACCTCGTCCAGCTCGGCCTGCATCTTCGCCGCCTCGGCGTCGCGCGCGACCGCCTGGGCGAGCAGCATCCGCAGCACGAGCACGATGAGCGCGACCCCCAGGACCGCCACGGCGGCCCCGCACATCAGCAGGACCACGCCCGGCGGGACGGGGTCGCCCGGCGCCAGGACGACCGCGAACGCGAACACCAGGAGGGCGGCCGCCACGATGGCGCCGATCACGATGTCCACGTACCGGAAGGCGGCGTGGGAGAACACCGTCCCGCGTCGCACCATCGTCACCAGGCGCCACACGCAGGCCAGCACGACCTGGGCCGCCACGACGCCCAGGAACGTGATCACGAGGATCGGGGCGCGCAGGTACGCGAACTCCGGCCGGAGCCCCTCCAGGTCGGCGGCCAGCAGCGGCACCATGACCGCCTGCACGAACACCGAGCCGGCGAACAGCACCACGAGCACCGCCCGCAGCGCGGGCACCACCAGCTTTCTCATCGCCTCTCCTCCTATCGAAGCACGATTGGAATCTATCGATAATCGATAGAATCGGCAAGCGACGGATCGACCGGCGGAGGAAGACGGGCGGAGTGGATCCGCCGACGCGGCGAACCGGAGCGACGCCTCCGCACCAGGAGGCGGACGGACCGGGGCAGGGGCGTACCGGGGCGCAGGGGACCGGAACGTGGCCGGGTCAGAGCGCGGGCGGACCGGAGCGCGGACGGATCAGGGCCGGGGCCGCCCCTGGCGGGCGGGCCGCACCTGCAGGTCGTCCAGGAGTGCCGCGGTCGCTGCGGCGACGGCGTCCACGGCGCGCTCGAACGCCTCGGCGTTGCGGGCGGACGGCGCCCGGAACCCGGAGATCTTCCGGACGTACTGGAGCGCCGCGGCCCGCACGTCCTCATCGGTCACGTCGTCGGTGTAGGGCTCTCGAAGAGTCTTGATGCTCCGGCACATGGCAGGACCTTACGTCGATCCGCGCCCCGGTGCCCATGCCTCCCGGTGGATCCGCCCGCTCGGCGCGGAGCGGTCATCGGGAGGGATCGGCACCGGGACCGTCAGTGCGCGGCCAGGGCCGCGGAGCCGATCCGGTCGGCGGCGCGCAGGGCCCAGCGCATCCGCTCCCGGTAGGTCTCGGGGTGGTCTCCGGCCTCCTGCGCGACGCAGGCCACGCAGTCGGCGATGTCCTCGTCGCAGGCGCGCAACCGGTCCTCGATCACCGCGCGCACCTGCTCCGGCGAGGGGTCGTCCGACGCCTGCAGCGGAGAGGCGAAGAGGACGTCGGCCAGGTCGGAGACGCTCATCGCGGTGGGCATCGTGTGCCTCCTCTCTCTGGGAGCCGCCCGGTCGCGGCGGCACCCGTCGATCGCTCAGATCGTGCTCACACCTTCATCCTGTCGCACCGCACCGACATTTTCCGGCGCTCTCCGGCGCCCCGACCGGTTCCCGGTACGGCGGGCCGCCCGCGGACGCCGCCCGCCGGCACGGCGGACCACTCACGGCGAGTGGTGGACAATCCACAACAACCGACCGGCGCGACGCGTTCCACATTCAGCGGTTTTTGCCATCAAATTACCCACCACATCCCACCCTCCCCGAAAGGACGGCCGAAGGGCAGAGAACACCACCGCATCCGGACATCCCTCCCCGCGAGAGCGGTCCACGCCGCCGGCCCCCGGGGAAGACCTCTCCGGCGCCGGACCGGCGCCACCCGCCGCCGGCGGCCCGCCGCCCGGCCGCACCGGCGAACGCACCGGGGAGGCGGCCTCCCGGGCTCGCCGCCCGCGTGGCCGGAGCCTTCCTCGCCCGGATGACGGCCCCGGCGCTCCACGCGGCCGCCTGGGCCGCCCTCGCCTTCAGGGTGCGCTTCGATCCGGGAATGGCCCTCTCCCCGCTCTTCCTCCTCCTCTGATCCGCACCCGCCTCCGGCGCGCTGATCGCCCGGTCACCGCTGAGCGGCGGGTGCGCCGGAGGGTCTCCCCCTGGGCGTCTACGCCCCGTACGGCGCGTCGGCGGAGCCGACGCGCACGCGGTTCCCGGGCACGGCCCCGGCCCTGGCCTGGCTCGTGGTCTTCCCGGTCATCGGGGGATGCTCGGCGCCTCCGCCGTCGCGGTCGCGGGCGTCCGCAGGACCGGGGCGGCCGCTCCCGGGGGGACTGAGGGGACCGGCCGCCGCGGCTCCGCGCCGGAACGCCCGCGGGCACCGCCCGGGACCTTCCCCGGCGCGGCCCCCGCGGATCACCGGAACCGCGGATCACCGGAAGTCGAAGACGCCCGCCTCGTCCAGGACCATCCCGGCCAGGGCGCCGGCCGCGTCGACCCGGCCGAGCGACTTGGCCGCCCGGGCCATCTCGGTGCGGAGCCCGGGGTCGCCGAGGAGCGCGTCGAGCTCGGCGAGGAGCTGCTCCGACCGGGGCCCGTTCTCCAGCAGTGCCCGGGCCGCCCCCGCCTCGGCCAGGTAGCGGGCGTTCTGGCGCTGCTCGTCCCCGGCGGAGGGCACCAGGGGGATGAGGACCGACGGCTTGCCCACCGCGGTCAGCTCGGCGACGGCACCGGCACCGCTGCGGGAGACCACGACGTCGGCGGCGGCCAGCACGTCGGCGAGCTCGTCCCCCACGAAGGGCACCGGGCGGTAGCGCTCCCTCAGGTGCGCGGGGAGGCGCTCGGCCGCCTCCGTGAGCCGCTCCACCCAGTTCGGGCCGCACTGGTGGAGCACCTGGGCCTTCTCCAGCAGGGAGGGCAGGATCTCCTCGATCAGGGTGTTGATCTGGAGGCTGCCCTGCGCGCCCCCGGTCACGTACACCAGGGGCACCTCGGGCGTGAAGCCGAAGTGCCACCGGCCCGACGGGGCGTTGCCGCGCAGCAGGTGGGGGCGGACGGGGTTGCCGGTGACGACGGCCCGCTCCCTGGCCTTGGCGGGCAGGTGCTCCATCGACGACGGGTGGGTGAGCGCGATCCGGGTGGCGACCCGCGCCAGGATGCGGTTGGCCAGGCCGAGCGCGGTGATCTGCTCGTGCATCACGAGCGGGCGGCGCAGCACCCGCGAGGCCAGCCCCAGCGGCACGCAGACGTACCCGCCGGTGGAGAGCACGACGTCCGGCCGGTAACGGGCGGCGATGCCGAACGCCTGGAGGATGCCGACGGGGATGCGGAACATGTCGGTGAGGTTGGCCGCCAGCTCCCGCAGGCCGGGCGAGCGGCGCAGCTTCCCCGTCTTGATCGCGCGGAAGGGGATGCCGTTCTCGGCCGCGATGCGGGCTTCCAGGCCGTTCGCCGTCCCCACCCAGAGCACGTCGAGGCCGTAGCCGTGAGCGGCGGCCTGCTCGCGCGCGGTCGCGACGGTGGTGAGCGCGGGGTAGGTGTGGCCGCCGGTCCCGCCTCCGGTGACGAGCATCCGCAGGGTCTGACGGTTTCCGGCATTCATGCGTGCGTTTCCTCCGGGGATACGGTTGTCGGTGCATCTGGATGTACCGGGCGGACTCGGGCACGCTACCCGGAGATCAACGAAGATCCAATTTCGCCCCCTCCCTGTGACACCCGCCTCACCTGCGCGCCGGTCGGCCTGCACGCTCGCCGGCGGGCTCCGTGGAGGCGAGGCGGAGCACCGAGCCGGACAGGACCGCCGCTCCTGAGGCGGCCACCACCGGCGGCGCGGCGCCGGTCCGCGCGTCCTCTCTGCGGATAACGGAGTGACATACCGCCACATACGGGTACGAAAGCCCATAAATCATCATCTCCAGTATTTCGAGAGGGGCACCGGCGCCAGGACGGGCGGGTCCCGCGCGGGCGGCGCGCTCCCGCGCGACGGGCACGCCGCCGGTGTCCCTCCCGCACCGCGGGCGGTCGCGGACCACCCGCCCGTAAGGAGGCACTCCGTCATGCAGACCAAGCAGTGGAACGTACAGATCACCATCGTCGAGGACGACAACGACCGGGTCACCTCGGCCCAGGCCGTACTGGACATCCCCGACGGCCGCACCTACGAGAGCGTCGAGTACGCGCGGCGCAACCCCACCGACCGGCCGGTCCCGGACATCGGCGACGAACTGGCGGCCGGCCGGGTGCTGGCGGACCTGTCCGGCAGGCTGATGGGCGACGCCGCGGCCGACGTCATGGAGGAGGCCGAGCTCAGAAGACACTGAGGAGCACGCCGTACGGCACGGCCCGGCGATCGGCGCCGGGCCGTGCCCGTGCCCGTGCCGCCGGGCCGTCCTCCGTACCCGCACCCGGGTCCGGGGCCGCCGGGTCAGTCCTTCACCGCCCCGCCCAGCCCGGCGACCAGCCTGCGCTGGACCGCGACGAAGAAGACCAGCACCGGGACGGTCATGAGGGTCGAGGCCGCCATGATGCCTCCCCAGTCGCTCTCGTCGGGCTTGAAGAAGACCAGCAGGGCGGCGGGCAGCGTCTGGTTCTCCTGGGCCGAGATGATGAAGGTCCGGGCGAAGACGAAGTCGTTCCACGCGGTGATGAAGGAGAACACGCTGGTGGCGACCAGCCCCGGGGCGACGAGCGGGAACAGGATCCGCCACAGCACGACGGGCCGGCTCGCCCCGTCGATCATCGCGGCCTCCTCCAGCGCCTCGGGCACCGCGGCGACGAACCCGCGCATCATCCAGATCGCGAACGGCAGCGAGAACGCCAGGTGGACCAGGACCAGCGAGCCGAGGGTGTTCAGCCCGACCGCGGGGACCACCGCGCCGAGGTCGCGGACGAGGAAGAACAGCGGGATGGTGAGCGCCTCCACGGGCACCATCTGCGCCACCAGGAACATGATCAGCACGGTGGTGCGGAACCGGAAGCGGAACCGGGTCACCGCCACGGCGGCCAGGAAGGCCGTCACCGCCGAGAGCGCGACGACCGCGAGCGCGACGCCGAGGCTGTTGAGCAGGTAGCGGCCGAAGTCCTCCCCGGTGAGCACCCGCCGGAAGTGCTCCAGAGTGGGCGCCAGGGTCCAGGGCCGCACCTGGAGCGACTGGATCTCCCCTGCGGGCTTCAGCGCGGACAGCACCATCCAGTAGATCGGGAAGAGCGTGGCGAGCGCCGCGACCACCGCGACGGCGCTCGCCAGCGGCCGGGGTCTGCTCACAGGTCCTCCCCCGAACGGTGCAGCGCGCGGATGTAGAACAGGGTCACCGCCAGCAGGATCAGCGTCATGACGACGCCGATCGCCGAGCCGAGACCGTACTCCGACGACCCGAAGGCCGTCTGGTAGGCGTAGACGTTGAGCACGGAGTTCTGGCCCGCGACGCCGCCGCCGTTGGTCATCACGTAGATCTGCGTGAAGATCTTGAAGTCCCAGATGATCGACTGGATCACCACGATCGTGATCAGCGGGCGGAGCATCGGCACGATGATCCGCCAGAAGGAGTGCCAGGCCGACGCCCCGTCGAGCGCCGCCGCCTCCAGCACGGAGCCGGGGATCGCCTGGATCCCCGCGTAGAGGGTGATCATGACGAAGGGGAAGGAGTGCCAGACCACGGTCAGGCCGACCACCCCGAAGGCGCTCCACCGGTCGTAGAACCAGTTGTGGCCCTCGATGCCGAGCACCTGGTTGACCAGGCCGAGATCGGTGTCGAACAGGAACATCCAGACCGTGGAGCCGGTCATCGCCGGGGCCGCCCAGGCCGCCATGGCGGCCACCGAGAGCAGCAGGCGGGGCACCCGGCCGGCCCGGGTCAGCACCACGGCGAGCGCCGCGCCGACCGCCAGGGTGGAGACCACCAGCGCGGCGGCGAAGGCGACCGTCTGCCCGAGCACCGACCAGAACCGCTCGTCGCCCAGGAGCGCCGCGTAGTTCCCGAACCCCACGAAGCGCGCCGGTTCGCCCCCGCTGACCTGGGCCTGCCGGTAGTCGAAGACCGACAGCAGGCCCAGCATGTAGATCGGGTAGCCGAACAGCGGCACCAGCACCGCCCCCGTGGGCAGCAGGTAGAGCCAGGGCCGCAGCCCGGCCGCGCGCCGGTTCCGGGGCCGCGGCCCCGGGCCCGCGGGCGCCGCGGCCCGCACGGCGCCCGGGGTGGTCGTGGCGGCCACGGTCACGACCGGCCGAAGGCGGCCTTCACCGCGGCCGCGGCCTCGGTGGTCGCCTCCTCGACGCCGGCCTGCCCGGTCGCGATCTTCTGCAGCATGGTCGGGATGACCTTCTGGTTGTCGATCTTCCCCCAGGCCGGGTGGATCGGGACGAATCGGGTGCCCGCCGCCACCGTGTCCAGGAACGGCTCCAGGAAGGGATCCCTGGCCGCCAGCTCGTCGCGGGCCGAGGTCAGCGTGGGCAGGTTGCCCATCGCCTCGTACATCTTGGTCTGGTAGGTCTTGCCGCCCAGCAGCTGCAGGAACTTCACCGCGAGCGTGCGGTGCCGGCTGCTCCTCATGACGCCGAGGTTGTTGCCGCCGGCGAACGCCGGGGCGACGGAGCCCTTCTCGACGCCCGGCAGCGGCACCACCGCGTACTTGCCCGCCGCCGCGCCCGCGTCGACCGCGGACCGGTTGAAGTTGCCGAGGATGGCCATGGCGGCCTTGCCGCTCGCGAACAGCTCGACGGTCTTGCCTCCGGTGAGGCTCGCGCAGGCCTGCGGCGGGCAGTTGTCGTCGCGCAGCAGGTCGGTGTACGCCTTGACGCCCTTGCGCGAGGCGGCGCTGTCGAGGCTCTCGATGTCGCCCCCGGCGCTCCAGACGAACGGGAGCGCGCCGAAGGTGTACTCGCCGCCGACCGCCAGGCCGTACAGCTCGGGCTTGCGCTTCCTGATCTCGCGGGCGGTCTCCGCCAGCTCCGCCATGCTCTCCGGCGGCTCCAGGCCGAGCTCGTCGAAGACGTCGGTGCGGTAGTAGAGGGCCCGGACGCCGACGTACCACGGCAGGCCGTAGACCTTGCCGTCCACGGTGGCCGACTTCAGCAGGTCCGCGCCGACGTCCCCGCCCTCGGACCAGGCCGACAGGTCGGCGGACAGGTCGGCGAACCCCCCGGCGGCGGCGTACTCCGCCAGGTCGGTGTTGCCGTACTCCGCGACGTCGGGTGCGCTGGCGGGGTCGTTGAAGGCGCCCTTGAACCTCTCGTGCCGCGCGGGCGTGGTCGGGATGTAGGCGACCTCCACCTGCACGCCCGCGTTGGCCGCGGTGAACTCCCTGATCGCCTCGCCGACGACCTTCTCCTTGGGGGCGCGGTTCGGCTCGTCGAAGAGCCACACGCGCAGGGTCCCCGATCTCTCGTCGCCGCCGCCGGCGGCGGGGGCGGTGGACGGCGCGCACGCCGCCAGGGTCAGCAGGGCCAGGCCGGCCGCGGTCCAGTGCAGGATCTTCACTGCTACCTCCTCCTGGCGGCCGACCCTAGGAAGCGGTCCGCGGCATTCGGAAGGCTTGTTTACGATTGTTCTGCAATGCAGAACGACGTGCCGCAAATGTGGCACCGGCCGCGCGGGACCTCTACGTTGACCTCGTGTTCGACGTGCTCATTTCGGGCGGCCGGGTCGTCGACGGCACCGGCGCCCCGCCGTACCCCGCCGACGTCGGCGTGCGCGGCGGCCGGGTCGAGGCGGTCGGCGACCTGTCGGCGGCCGGGGCGGCCGCCGCCCGGATCGACGCCGCCGGCCGCCTGGTGGCCCCCGGTTTCATCGACGCCCACGTCCACGGCGACGCCACCGTGCTCGACCCCGAGGTGCAGCTCGCCGCGCTCCGGCAGGGCGTGACGACGTTCGTGCTCGGGCAGGACGGCCTGTCCTTCGCCCCGGCCGGTCCCGAGACGCTGCGCTTCGTCACCCGCTACTTCGCCGCGATCAACGGTGCGCATCCCGCGCTGGACGGCACCGGGGTGAGCGTGGCCGGCCTGCTGGCCACTTACGACCGCACCACCGCCCTCAACACGGTCTACCTCGTACCGCACGGCACCGTCCGGCACGCCGCCGCGGGCGACCCCGGTCAGATGCTCCGCCTGGTGGAGCAGGGGCTGGAGGACGGGGCCGCCGGGCTCTCCAGCGGCCTGGAGTACGTGCCCGGCCGGTACGGCGACGCCGCCGAGCTCGCCGCGCTGTGCGCGCCCGTCGCCCGGGCCGGCCTGCCGTACGTGACCCACATGCGGGGATACGAGCAGGCCGCCGCGGCGGGCATGGCCGAGGCCCGGCTGATCGCCGAGCAGGCGGGGGTGGCGCTGCACGTCTCCCACTACCACGGCCCCGGGGAGCCGCTCGCCGGGATGGTCGACCGGGCGCTGGCCGCGGGCCTGGACGTCACCTTCGACAGCTACCCCTACCTGAGCGGGTTCAGCATCCTGGCGATGGTCGCGCTCCCCCGCGACCTCGACGCGGGCGCCCCCGGCGGAGCCGTCGGCGGGGCCGCCGGCCCGGACGGCGGCCCGGACGGCGGCCCGGACGGCGGCCCGGACGGCGGCACCGCCCGCCCCGACCTGGACCGCACGGTGGCGCTCCTGCACGAGCCCGCCGTACGGCGCCGCCTGGCCCGCGAGACCGACCCCGCGCTCTGGCACCGCATCGTGCTGGCGCACGTGCCCTCCGCCGCCTTCGCCTGGGCCGAGGGCCGGCACCTGGACGAGGCCGCGGCCGAGGCCGGCCGGGAGCCCGCCGAGTTCTGCGCCGACCTGCTGGTCGCCACCGGGCTCGCCGCCAGCTGCGTGTTCGCCCAGCCGCCGGGCAACGACGACACCTCCATGCGGCTGCTGCTGCGGCACCCCGCCCACCTGGGCGGCTCCGACGGCATCCACCTGGGCGGCCACCCGCATCCGCGGGCCTTCGGGGCGTTCGCCCGTTTCCTCGGCCGCCACGTCCGCGAGCTCGGCGACTGGACCTGGCAGGAGGCCGTCGCGCACCTGTCGGCGCGGCCCGCGCGGCGCTTCCGCCTGCCGGACCGGGGCACCGTCCGTCCCGGCATGGCGGCCGACCTGGTGCTGATCGACCCGGACCGGGTGGCCGACACCGCCGACTACGCCCGGCCGCGCCTGCTCGCCGAGGGCATCGACGACGTGCTGGTCGGCGGCGTGCCCGTGCTCGCGGGCGGCGCCCTCACCGGCGCGCGCCCCGGACGACCGCTGAGGCCGCGGTGAGCGGGGCGGAGGGCCGGGAGCGCAACCAGTCGGCCTCGCTCCGGCGGGCGCTGGCCGTGCTGGAGTACGTGCGCGACCACGCGGGCGCCGGCCAGGGCCTGTCCCTGTCCCGGCTGGCCGAGGCGCTCGGGCTGGCCAAGAGCACCGTGCTGCGCCTGACCGCCCCGCTGGTGGAGGCCAGGCTCCTGGAGCGCGACCGCCGCAGCGGCGCCTACCGGCTGGGGTACGGCGCGCTCCACCTCGGCCAGGCCTACCTGTCCACGCTCGACCTGCGGGCCGCGGCGGCGGAGGAGACCCACCGGCTGATGCTCCAGGTGCGCGAGACCGTCCACCTGGTCGTGTACGACCCGCCGTACGTCGTCTACATCGACAAGGTCGAGAACGAGGCCACCGTGCGCATGGCCTCCCGCATCGGCAGCCGGGGCGAGCTCTACTGCACCGCCGTCGGCAAGGCGATCCTCGCCTGGCAGCCGGAGGAGGCCGTCGAGCGGGTCGCGGCCGCCGGGATGCCCGCCCGCACCCGGCACACGATCACCGACCCCGACCGGCTCCGCGCCGACCTGGCGCGGATCCGGCAGCGCGGCTACGCGGTCGACGACCGGGAGAACGAGCCCGAGGTCCGCTGCGTGGCCGCACCCATCTTCACCCACGACGACACCGTGGCCTCCGCCCTGTCGGTCTCGGGCCTGTCCTCGCGGATCACCGCCGCGCGGGTGCGGGACCTGGGACCGCTGGTGGCGGGGGCCGCCCTGCGCATCTCCAGAAAGCTGGGAGCCCTCCGATGACCGACCTGGTGACGCTCGGCGAGACCATGGCCCTGTTCACCGCCCGCCGCACCGGCCTGCTCCGGCACGCCCGGGACTTCGACCTCGGGGTGGGCGGCGCGGAGTCGAACGTGGCGATCGGCGTCACCCGCCTGGGCCTGCGGGCGGCGTGGATCGGCCGGGTCGGCGACGACGAGTTCGGCGCACTGGTCCGCGCCACCCTGGCCGGCGAACATGTCGACGTCTCCCGGGCGGTCGTCGACGCCGGCGCGCCCACCGGCCTGATGGTCAAGGGCAGGCGCAGCGCCGACGCGGTGGACGTGCGCTACTACCGCTCGGCGAGCGCGGGTTCCCGGCTCCGCCCGGACGATCTCGATCCGGGGCTGATCCGCGCGGCCCGCGTCCTGCACGTCACGGGCATCACCCCCGCCCTCTCGGACTCCGCCCGGGACGCGGTCCGCGCCGCCGTCGCCGAGGCGCGCGACGCGGGGGTGTTCGTCTCGCTGGACGTCAACTACCGCCGCGCGCTGTGGACGCCCGGCGCGGCCGCCGCCGGACTGCGCGAGCTGGTCGCGGCCGCCGACGCGGTCTTCGCGACCGAGGCCGAGGCCCGCCTGTTCACCGGGGGCCCCGAGTCCGACGGCCCCGCCGCCCTGGCCCGCTCCCTCGCCGCGCTGGGCCCGCGCCACGTGCTCGTCAAGCTCGGGGCGCGCGGCGCGCTGGCGTTCTGCGACGGCGTGGTACGGCGGGCCGAGCCCTACCCGGTCACCGAGGTGGACCCCGTCGGGGCGGGCGACGCCTTCGCCGCCGGATGGCTGGCCGACCGGCTGGCCGGGGCGGACCCCGAGCGGTGCCTGGCGACCGCCTGCGCCGCCGGGGCCTGCGCGGTGACCGCGAGCGGCGACTGGGAGAGCCTGCCCCGCCGCGCAGACCTGGAACTGCTCCACCGGGCCGACGGGGTCGACCGGTAGGGGCCCGGGAGACGAC